>JACDGC010000578.1 GCA_013815535.1 Ktedonobacterales bacterium | reverse complement strand
ACATCATCCGCAGCGCCTTGGTCTTCAAGTTGTACCTGAAGATTCGCGGCAAGACGCTGAATGCGCAACAGGGCAACTATTACCTCTCACCCAGCATGCACCTGCAAGATATCGTCACCGTGCTGAATAGTGCGCCCTCCACCGCGTATGTCGCCATCCAGGTCGTGCCAGGTTCGCGGCTACTGGAATACCCAGGGCAGATCCTTGCCACCGCCGTCCTGCACGACAACGGCCACCCCGATGATGGCATCAAGGGCCAAAAAGCTCTGCCCAACTTTAGCGCCACCGACTTCCTCAGCCTCACCAAGACGGGCAATGTTGATGGCCTGAGCGATTTTTGGTACGTCAAGAAATGGGACACCAGCAAAGGCGCGCTGACCGCATTAGAAGGCTACCTCATCCCCGAAACCTATTATGTAGACCCCACCGCTGATGCGACCGCGATCATCAAAACCATGATCAAACAGTTCGGCTCCTATCTGTGCCCTGGTCCCGACGATGCCCATATGTTCGCCTATATTGGCGATCAGGCAACGTGCATGGCTCATCAAATCACGATCACCATTCCAGCAAGCATCACGAAACTTGGCACTGTCACGAATGCAGGGCAGAAGATGGGTCTCTTCGATGCTCTCAAAAAATACTACGGCAACAATACTCCTGCTGAGCTACAGCAAGCCCTCACCATCGCTTCATTGGCCCAACGCGAAGCTCGTACCACTGAGCACTTCTTCATGGTCGATGGGGTGTACTACAATCGCATTACCCGCCCACAAGCTGAAACCGTAGGATACTTGCAAGCCGATCCAGGGTTTCAATACTTTTTTGGGACGCAAAAAGCTCCTTGGCCAACGGTAACGGATGTACTCGGACCAGGAAAATTGCCAGGCACTACAACTCAAGGTGGCGGATATAACCTCTATCAATCAAAAGGAACACCACCAAGCGCAATATCTGGTCCTGGGAAAGATGCTTTGTATGGTGCCATCTTCCCGCCAGCAATGAACTATCTCTATTTCTTCTTCGCATGCGACTTGCAAACGAACCTCTACTCAACTACACTCGACCAACAAAACCAGAATGAAGGACAGCATTCATGCTAAACAGATATCATGGCCGTGTGTTCAGCGCTATTGGTGCTTTACATACGGCCATGATATCTCCTCCTTTCCCTCAACCGCCTGTGCTACAATCGGAGGGAAATGAAACGTATACCCCCCTCGATGATGAGGGCGCGAACGGCTAGCGACTACCCAACCACCGCGCAGGGATGCACCCACCTACCCTCACTTCACCGCCAGCCAAGGAGCAATCATGACCATTCCGCAACCGCCCATCAGCTTGCGACGGCTCGGATCGTTTTCAGACCATGCAGGTGGGGCGACGGCGGTGGCCTGGGCGCCCGGTGGCGTCACCCTGGCGACGGGCGACGGGCGGGGGGTGCACCTGTGGGACGTCATCCAGGGGGCGAAACTCAACGACTTTTTTGGGCCGATGGATAGCATCACCGATCTCGCGTGGTCGCCCGATGGCATCACGCTGGCCGCTTCGTCTGGACGCACGGTCTGGCTGTGGGGGAAGGGGTCGGGTGGCGTCGCGCGCATCGAGGCGACCGAGTGGGTGGTGAGCATCGCGTGGTCGCCCGATGGACGCTTCATCGCCTATGGGGGTGGTGGCGGTGAGGTCGATGCAATCTATGTCGTCGATGCCACAACCAGCGCACCCGTGACGACACTGCGTGGCATCGACGCGCCCATCACCGCGCTGGCGTGGTCGCCCGATGGCCAGATGATCGCCGCTGCCGCCCATGATGGCGCGGTGCGCTGCTGGACGCCCGCCTCTGCCGATCCATTCGTGCGGTTGCCAGGGCACGACGAAGCCGCCTGGTGCCTGTCGTGGTCGCCCAATAGCCGCATGCTGGTCACTGGCGGACTGGATGGCAAATGCTCGGTGTGGGATGTCGCCGCACGTGTCGAGTTGCGCGAATTGCTGGGGCATATGGGCTGGGTCTACGCGGTTGCGTGGTCACCTGATGGCCGCTTCATCGCGTCGGGCAGTGGCGATCCGCAGGGCATCGACCGTTCGCTGCGCCTGTGGGACCCATTGCAGAGCGTCGAAGTTGCCAACATCGATCCGGCCCATCTGGATGTCATCCACGCCATTGACTGGTCACCTGATAGTCATCGCCTCGCCACCGCCTCTGCCGATGAGCGCGTCACCATCTGGCAGATCGACGGGTGATGCGCGCAGGACGTGAAGTCCTAACACGCTTCTTGGGTGTTGCCCCCTATGGTACACTCTAGACACGGCACAGCGTGAACGCCCTCACAATCTCGACAACGATTGCTTAGGATGGCCGTGAGCGCGTACCTTCGCACTGGTGAAACCGGAGAGGAGTGGAAACAGCATGACAGCTTTTACGATAATTGGGGTCGCGTTGGCGCTGATCGCAGGCTTCGTCAATCTGGGAGTGGGGCTATTGCGCCGCAAGCACCCGATGATTCTGGTCATGCGGATCGCCATTGGCATCCTCAGCCTCGCGGCAGCGGTCGCTATCATCATTCTTAAGGCGGATAACGTTTCTTTCGCCACCATCGGCGTCACCCCCAGCAGCAAGCCCATCTATCTGATCATGGGGTTGGCCATCTTCGTCGGCGCGACCTTGATGCTGCCCGCCTCCGTGGAGCGCAACAACCTGCCAACGGAGGAGCAGTTGCGCCCCACCCCCCGACCCACCACCATCTCGCAGGGCGAGTCGGGGGTGCACATGGTCAAAGAAGATTGGATGAACTGAGGCAAGCTCATGATGCTCCCCAGCGAGTTACTCGCCATCATCGGACGCCGACGCTTCATCGCCGAGATTCGCACCGAGTCTGCCCAGCAAGCGCTGGGCACGGTTGACGCCCTCGCGCGGGGTGGCATCGCCGCCTTTGAGATCTCGATGGCCATTCCAGGCGCAGCAGAGATTTTGCATCACTACGCCGCATCATCAGAGATTCTGGTGGGCGCGGGCGGCGTCCTGGATGCCCGTGGTGCCGAAGAAGCGGCGCACGCTGGAGCAAAGTTCGTCGCCTCGCCCATCATGGCCCCCGACCTCGTGGCGGCCTGCACAGCGGCCCATGTGACGCCCATCCTGGGCGCACTCACGCCGACCGAGATCATCGCCGCCCAACGTGCCGGAGCGGAACTCGTCAAAGTCTTTCCCATCAACGCGCTCGGCGGCAGTCAATATACCCGCGCGCTATTTCGACAATTCGCCGCGCTCAATCTCTTGGTGTCGGGCGGCATCTCGCTGGAAAATCTGGCTGACTATCTGGCGTTGCCCGTGCGCGCCATTTCCTTGGGGAGCACGCTGATGCCACGCGCGCTGGTGGAGCGCGGCG
>JACDGC010000577.1 GCA_013815535.1 Ktedonobacterales bacterium | reverse complement strand
CCTGCGCCCGAATGGCTGAGCGCGGCAGTCTATGGCTTGCCCGAACTGCGGCGGGCGGCCATCCAGGGGGCGCAACTCGTGGCGAATCCCGGCTGCTTTCCCACGGCGGCGATTCTGGCGCTGGCACCAGCCTTTGCTGCGAATCTGATCACCCCTGAGGCCATTGTCGATGCCAAGACGGGCATCACGGGGGCTGGTCGCTCCCCCAGCCGTCGAGTGCATTTCAGCGAGATGCACGACAGTTTGGCGGCGTATGGTCTGGCGGGCCACCGCCACACCCCCGAGATGGTGCAGGCACTGACCCACGCGAATGCGGCAACGCCCCCCGCCATCACCTTCGTTCCCCATCTGGTGCCCATGAATCGGGGCATCCTGGCGACGTGCTACGCCACCTTGCGCGCGGGCATCACCGAAGCGATGGTCCATGCGGCCTATCAAGCGCAGTACGAAGGCGAACTTTTCATCACGCTCTGCGATGCACCGCCAGAAACTGGCTGGGTGCGGGGGAGCAATCGCTGTTTGCTCTCGCTGCATGTGCAGGGGCAGCGGTTGATCGTTGTCAGTGCTATCGACAATCTGATGAAGGGTGGCGCGGGGCAAGCCATCCAGAACGCGAATCTGCTTTTTGGCCTTCCCGAAACGGCGGGTTTGGCCTTGGAAGGATTATGGCCATGACGACACAACAGCGCGTTGCCCCCACCGGACCCCTGCTGCGCCCCAGCGCGCAGCAGCCCGTGGTGGTGAAACTTGGGGGTAGTGCCCTGGACGCCGCCGATGCCGTGCTGGATGAAGTGGCGGCGCTGTGGCGGGCGGGCTGGCAACCAGTGCTGGTGCATGGCGGCGGCCCCCTCATCGATGCCTGGCTGCGTCGGCTGGGGCTGATGCCGCAGTTTCACGATGGCCGCCGCGTCACGGATGCGGCCACGCTGGAAGTCGCCCGCGCGGTCATGGTGGGCGTCATCAACGCCGATCTCGTGCGTCGCCTGGTGGCGCGCGGTGTCCCTGCCATCGGCCTGAGCGGGTTGGATGCGGGCCTCGTCCGCGCACAGCAGCGCGATCCAGTGTTGGGCCTGGTTGGCCTCGATCCGCGTGTGGACCCCACTCCCGTGCAGATGCTGCTGAGCACGGGGTATTTGCCCGTCATCGCGCCGCTGGCGTTGGGGCCAAATGACATCTGCCTCAACATCAATGCGGATGACGTGGCCCTGGCCTTGGCGCGCGCGCTGGTGGCGGCGCGCCTGGCCTTCATCAGCGATGTCGCTGGGGTTCGCGATGGCGCGGGGCAGGTGATCGCTCAGTTGGCTCCCAGGCAGGCCACGCAGTTGCTCCGCGACGGCGCGATCACTGGCGGCATGGTGCCAAAAGTGATGGCTTGCTTGGCCGCCCTCGACACCGTGGCAGCAATCTATATCTTGGATGGCGCGGGGGCGACGCGCCTGGGCGCGCTTTTCGCGGGGGAAGCAGCCCTGGGCACGCGCATTGGCTAGACGTTATGATCGGTTGGCAGAATGGGCCGCTTCTTGGAGTGCCAGCAATGCCGCAGGCAAATCCGGATACTGAAAGGTGAAGCCCGCCGCCAACAGTCGCTGCGGCAGCATCCGCTCGCTATCGAGGACCGCGCTGGCCATCTCGCCGAGCGCCAGCCGCAAGGCGAATGTCGGCAGTGGAACGATGCCCGGTGGACCGCCCAGGCGCTGCAACGCCTGGATGAATGGCCGATTCCTGGTTGGCGCTGGGGCACACAGGTTCACCGGACCAACGATCTCTGTCTGCGTCAGCAAGAAGCTGATGGCCGTGGCGACATCCGCGATGTGCACCCACGGCACCCACTGCGCGCCGCTGCCGAGATGGTGCCCGGCCAGGTGAGCGAAGCGCCACAGCAGTGGGAAGGCCCCTGCCTGGTTGGCGAGCACGATGCCCGTGCGGATGACGCAACAGCTGACGGTCACCGCCGCCGTTGCGGCTTCCCATTGCTGGCACACCAGCGCACGAAAGCCCTGGCCCGCCGCGCTGGCTTCCGTCAGCATCTCGTCGCCACGGTCCCCGTAATAGCCCGACGCCGATGCCTGGATTACCCGCAGTGGTGGGCCATAGCGCGCGCAGGCTTCCGTGACCGCCCGGCCAGCGGATAGGCGGCTGGTCAGGATGCGCTGGCGATAGGCTGGCGTCCAGCGCCAATGGGCGGGCGAGGCCCCCGCCAGATTCACGATGGCAGTGTCACGCGTGATCAGCGTTCCCCAGCCAGCGGAGGTGCGGCCATCCCACCCCACTCGCGCCAGCAAGGGGGCTTCGGATGCATGGCGTGTTGGGGGTGGTGGTGCGGTGCGGCTCAGAATGACCACTGAATGCCCTTGACGCAGCAACATTGCGCCGAGCGCGCTGCCGATGAGGCCTGTGCCCCCCGTGATGATGACGCGCATCTCACCGCTCCCCTGTGATGTGGGGGCGAGGATCATGCGCGTTCGCCACCCAGCCCCACAGCCCACATGCCCCAAAGAGCAACGCGTTGACCCCGCCATGGATGAGCAACATCTGGGAATAGGTGATGGCCCACCCGCCCGTTGCATTGCCCAGCGCAAAGCCGCCTGCCGCAGCCATCGAAACGAACACCGCGCCCCCGGCCACTGCGAGGCCCGTGCGTGCCAAGGGTGAGGCGCTGGCAGGCACGACGTAGCGCAACAACAAGCCACCCAGCGCCAGCACGGTGAGCGCTTGCAGCAGCGCGGCGAGCGTTTCGACGGCCGTGTTCCCCGTAAGCTGGGTGAGGCTGATGCCAAGCGCAACCAACAAGGGGAGGCCGAGCATGCCAGCGGCAACAGCGCGATAGACCAGCCAGGCTAGGCGGTTTTGCCGGACGGAGGGTTGCGCGCCAACCAATCCCGTCATGGTCAAGGCCACGAGTGGAATATAGTGGAAGTGCGCCGCCGTCAACCACACTAACGCCCTTGCCAACCCCAACGGCGCGATGTGCGCTTGCGCTGCCAGGTACCATGCGGCCCCAATCGGCAGATAGATGAGGGCCGCCCCGCGACACCAAGCCGCGCTGTCTTGCTGTTGCTGCCACACCACCTGAATGCCGCAGGCCGCCACCAGCAGCGTATAGAAAAGCCAGACGCTCGCCCCCATCACGCGTAAGCTCAGCGGCAGCGGCAGCGGCAGTGGCAGCGGCAGCATGGCCGCCCCTGCGATCAGCGCCGCCAGGGGTTGCCCGCCAATGACCACCACCCCCAGGCGGGCTGGCCATGTTTGGCTAAGTGGCACCACCACCAGCCGCAACACGAGCGGCATGATGACGAAGAACGCGAAGAGCAACAACGCCGCGACATCCGCGATGAAGCTCGATTGTGGCAAGCCCAGCGCCACAATCACCAGCCAGAGCATCCCCC
>JACDGC010000576.1 GCA_013815535.1 Ktedonobacterales bacterium | reverse complement strand
ATCCTATAGGGCGCTTCTACTCGGTAAGACTCACAAAGTGGGCCAATCTAGGCATTGCGATGTTTCTCCTCCGATTTCAGTGCCAGAGGCGTCAGTCGCGCCGCACCAACCGCCCCTCCGCCAGCGCCCACACCTCCCCCTGGAAGCGGTCGATGAACCAGCGATCATGCGAGACGGCCAGCACGGGGCCGGGAAACGTTGCGATGGCCGTCTCGAAGGCCTCAACCACGTCAAGGCTCAGATAGTTGGTTGGCTCGTCCAGGATGAGCACATTGGGACGTGCAGCGATCAAGCGCGCCAGTTCCAGCTTGCGCTGCTGGCCCAGGCTCAGTTGCCGCACCTGCTTCGTCATATCTTCCAAGCGAAAGAAGCCATAGCCGATGAGCCCAGCGATGAACTGCTCGTCTAGCCCCACTAAGCCACGCCCATATTCCGCCAGCACCGTGCGCGTGGGGTCAGGCAGATCAGGCTCTTGCGGCAAATAGCCGATGGCCGCGCTGGCGACCAGCCGCACCGAACCAGCGTCTGGCGTGTCGTGACCCAGCAACAGGCGCAGCAGCGTGGTTTTGCCCGCGCCGTTGGGGGCCACCAGCAACATCCGCCCCCCCGCGCCGAGGGTGAAACTGATGTCATCCAGCACCACGCGCGCGCCATAGCGCTTGCTCAGCCCCACCACCTGAACCACCGTGTCAGAGCGCAACGCATCAGCCCCAAACCGCGCAGTGAAGCGCATGAGCTTCGGCGGCTTGGGGACGGGGTCGGCCTCGATGCGTGCCAATTGTTCCTCGGCTTGTCGCACATTGCGCGAGATGGCGGACTGCACATTTTCGCCCTTGAAGTTGTAGATGAATTTGTCGCCATCCTTGGGGCGGCGATTGTGGGCCACCTGCCGGGCCGCGTCGCGGATGCGGTGCCGCAATTCGCGCAGTTCCTCTTGCTGGCGAGCATATTCGGCCTCCCATTGGCCCCGCTCGGCCTGTTTCGCGGCAGCATAAGCATCATAATTGCCGCTATAGCGTTTGAGTGTGTGAGCATGATCATCGATCTCGCCGATGCTATTCACGGCGCGATTGAGAAACTGGCGATCATGCGAGACGATGACGATGCCACCATGATAGTCAGCCAGATAGCTTTCCAGCCAGGCCATCGTCGCGAAATCCAGGTGGTTCGTTGGTTCATCCAACAACAGCAGGTCAGGGTGACGCAACAGCAACGCGGCCAAGCCCACCCGTGCCTTTTCGCCGCCCGAGAGCGTCGCCACCACGCGGTCATGGGGCATCCCTGCCAGCCCAAGCCCCGCCAACACCGTGTCGATGCGATGATCCAGATCGTACCCGTCACGGTCGGCAAAATCCGAGGCAAGAGTGCCATATTCATCCAGCAGGGCCGCCAGCGCATCGCCCTCCGCCGTTGCCATAGCCGTGGCGACGGCCTGCAAACGCCCCTCGAGGGCACGCAGATCACCCACAGAGGTGCGGATGAGATCGGCCAAGGTCGCCCCGGCGAAATCGGGGGTGGTTTGGGGCAGATAGCCCACCGTCACAGATAATGGCACGGTGACGCTGCCAGCGTCCGCGCCATCCGCACCCGCGATGATGCGTAGCAAGGTCGATTTACCCGCGCCATTGCTGCCAACAATGCCCAGGCGGTCGTCACGATTCACCACCAGATTGATGCCATCGAGCACCGTCACCGCGCCAAAAGCACGCACGACGCCCGCCACTTGCAATAACATACACGGTAGTCCTTCATCAGAACGAAGGTATGGCGCGTGTCTGACATGCAGGGTGCGGTGAGCAAAGGGAGGAAACATTGAGCATGAGGGGGAATTTGCTCGGTTGGTGCGTCACCGGATCGCTGCGCAGCACGCCATACGGGGGAAAGTATGGTTCGTTCTGTTCCGGCACGCGCACCCATAAAGGGGAATGAGATGGGTTGCCCGCCGGATATTAGCGCAGCTTCATTCAGCACCTCCACTGAGGAAATACTATCACGCGCATGGCACGGGTGGCAAGGGCGATCTCGTCCGTTGACACCTTCCCCCTTTGGTGCATACGATGCAGGCAAAAAGGATAACCTTGATGCATCCATCTGACGCGGCACTGACCCGCCCGGCTCCCATCCGCACGCGCGTGAGCGATTTGCTGGGGATCGACTACCCCATCGTGCAAGGCGGGCTGGCCTATCTGTCGCTGGCACCGCTGGCCGCTGCCGTCTCGAACGCGGGCGGGCTGGGGCAAATCGGTGTGGCGGGTCTCGCGACCCCTGCTGATTTGCGCAGCGAGATCGCGCACTATCGCACCCTGTCGCAGCACCCCTTCGGCGTCAATTTCCCCATCGGCATCAAACCCATGGAAGAATTCCTTGAAGTTGCGCTGGAAGCCGACGCGCCCGTCGTCTCATTCACGGGGGGCAACCCCGAGGCGCTGTTGCGACGCACCCAGGCAGCGGGTGCGGGCACGCGCACGCTGGTGCTGGTGGCAGGCGTTCGTGCCGCGCGTAAGGCGGAGGACCTTGGCGCGGATGCCGTCATCGCGGTTGGTTTCGAGGGGGGCGGCCACCTGGGGCGCGACGACCTGGGGACGCTGGTGCTGGTGCCACGCATCGCTGAGGCGGTGAAAATCCCTGTGCTCGCCAGCGGGGGCATCGCCGATGGGCGCGGTTTCGCGGCGGCGCTGGCGCTGGGGGCGACGGGCGTGGAACTGGGCACGCGCTTCGTCGCCGTGACCGAAGGCAACGCCCATCCTGCCTACAAAGCCGCCATCGTCGCGGCAGAGGAAACGGACACCGTCATCATCGAACGCAGCATCGGGCGACCGGCGCGGGTGCTGCGCTCCCCCTTCGTCGAGCAACTGTTGGCCATCGAAGCGGATCTGGCGCGCCGGGGTGCCACGCGTGAAGAAGCACTGCCCGAGATGTTGCCTTTCATCCTGGGGGAGAACAACACCCGCGCCGCCATCGATGGCGATCTTGAGCACGGCTTCGTGTGGGGCGGCCAAGTCGTCGGCCTCATCCACGACATCCCCACCACCGCTGACCTCATCTGGCACATGGTGCGCACGGCTCGATCGATCAGCCACACCATGTCGGCGCTCTAACGCGGGGCGCTAGGGCGTAGCCAGCTCGGGTGCGTATTCGACGGTGAGCATATCCATCTGGTCATCCGTCGCCCAGGCGGCGTGGAGGACGTTGGGCGGCCACAGCACCGCGTCACCTGCCTGGACGGCCTGGGTTGGCGCGTGCGGGCCACCCACGCGCACGAAGCCGCTGCCCCTGAGCATGATGCAGATGATGGGATGAGGTGCCTCATGTTCGGGGATGATGCCCCCTGGCTCCAGATGCAGCGCGATGATGGCTGGCCCTGCCTGAATGAAGGGGACAAAACC
>JACDGC010000024.1 GCA_013815535.1 Ktedonobacterales bacterium | reverse complement strand
GGCGGGCACGCCGCGCTCCAGTTCCGCGAAGAAGGGGTCGTCGGTGACGCCCGCGAGATGGCGTTTATAGCTGCCTTCGAGCAAGATGGCCATCTTCCAGATCGCCAGCGCGTGATAAAACGCCAGCGCGGTGGGGGCGATGGCCCGCCCGGTGCGTTCGGCATAGCGCGCCGCGAGTTCGGCGCGGGTGGGAAAGCCCGGCGCTTCGACCAGCCGCCAGTCGTCTTGCGCGCTGAGCGCGGGCGGCGGATCGCTCGCCTCGCGCCAAAAGGCCAGCAGATAGCCCAGATCCGCCAGCGGATCGCCGAGCGTCGCCATCTCCCAATCCAGCATGCCGATGATGCGAACGGGCAGGCCATCCGCATACATGACGTTGTCGATGCGATAGTCGCCATGCACGATGGTGGCGGGTGGCGACGCGGGCAAGTGTGCTGCCAGCCAGGCGGTGACGGTATCGAGCGCGGGGATGGCCCGGGTGCGGGCACCGTCAAGTTGGCTGGCCCAGCGGCGCACCTGCCGCTCTAGATAGCCCTCTGGCTTGCCAAAGCCTTCCAGGCCCGCCGTGCGCCAATCAACAGTGTGCAGGTCCGCCAGGGCATCGACCAGTGCTAGGCCGATGGCCCGGCGTGTGGTGGGGTCATCGGCCCAAGGGGGCAGGCGGCGGCGCAGGACGAGCCCATCGATCTGGCTCATCAGGTAAAACGTATCGCCGATGATGCTTTTGTCCTCGCAAAAGAGGATGGGCGTGGGGACGGGCACCTGCGTCCCCGCCAGCGCCGAGATGACCCGCCATTCACGCGCGACATCATGCGCGGTGGGCAGATAGTCGCCCAGCGGTGGGCGGCGCAGCACCCACCGGTCGGCACCCCGCCACACAAAGAAGGTTTCGTTAGAGTGCCCCCCGCGCACACGCAAAGCCCCCAGCGGCGCGTCCACGTCACCTGGCACATGCTCCGCCAGGTAGGCCGTCAGCGCGGGGGGATTCAACAGCCGCGCTACCTCGGGTCGCTCGATCTGGTCTTCCATCGCATCGCTCCCAGTCCTGTGTGTGCCCCCCACGCGTCGTCGCGCGGTGATTGCCGCTCAGCATAGGCCAGGAGGGGGCGCGCTGTCAAGGGGCGCTTAGCTGGTCACGAAGGTGCCCGAATCCTGATAATCTTGGTAGCCATCGATGTGATAGGTCACTGTGACCGAAGGGCCGTTGGTGCAACCAGGCACTCTGAAGGATTTTTGGTTTTTATAGGTGCCTGCGCCGTCAAGTTGTACGAGGATAGCTGGGGTGAGGACACAGTTTTGGTCGTTACCAAATTGCATGTTGACCGTCATCAGCCCGTTGGCGACCGGCGGAGTGGTGGCGAAATTCTGGATGGCGGCAAGTTGGTTGACCTTCCATTGGGCCTGTTGGCTGGCGCTGACCTGCAGCGTTGGAAGCGTCGGCGTGGCGGTGCCTGTGTCGGTTGGGACGGGGGTGGGGCCAGTGGGCGTCACGGTGGGGGTGGGGCTGGGCGAATAGGTCGAGGTCGCCACGGGGGTCGCCTTCGTCCCCGAAGCATCGGTGCCCTGGGGCGTCAGTTTGTTGATGGGAAAGGTCGAAGTATTGCCGTTGGCCGCGACCAGCACGCTGCCATGGGTGGTATCACCCCCGCTGGCAAAGAAGCTGCCCAGCAGATTCGATCCGACCAATGCCCCCACGCAGAGGATGATCAAGAATGTTCCCGCGCCCAACGTGCTCCATGTGGCACGAAAGGCTGGCTGCGTCTCCCAGCGATCCTGAAATTGTTCGATGAAAGCATTGAAGGATTTCTGGAAACGCTGCATGGAACATATTCCCCCTGAATGGATGCGGATCAGCCGTCGGCATTGTAGCAGGGAACGAGGAAACCGGCAAGGGCCACGAGTCCTCTGTAGGACGATCTGGCCCCATGAGGTTGGCCGCGCAGGTGAAGGGGGCATGGGGGTCCACGTGGCCGCGCACGCTGCGGTCTTGCTTACCCCTTCAGCGCGCGGTAGGTGAACTTGCCAGAGGGGGAGCCTAGATGGCTGGGCCAGCGACGCGATGCGACACATAGGTGACGATGTAGGTCAACGGGGGCGCGGTGCTGGCATTGTAGGGGTCGCGTGTGGCACGGAGGCCAATCGTGAGGTCAGCGAACTGGTCGCCCCGGCGATAGTGCAACGTCACTCCGTTGATGTGGGCCAGGGTACTGCGCTCTTCGCGCAGCAATTGCCATCCTTCGCGGCTCATGCGGCCACGATAAAAGCTGAGCACCGCGTCTGGGGGCTCGGCGACCCGCAGGGTCTGGGTAAAGATGGATTCGCGCGACTCATCAAAGAGCAGCACCGCGCCGGGGAAGGCCGCGACATCGCTCAGTTGCGAGGCCGCTGGTGGCGGGATGGGCGCAGACGCCAGCGGCCTGTAGGGGGGTGGCGCGCCATCCGTGTAGCGGTCGGGCAGGCGCTTGCGCGTCGGCGTCAGCACGATGTCGACATCCACAGGGGGGCTTTGGCGCGGCTCGGTGCGCGGCACCGGGATGGGTGCGGTGCCTTCGCGGATGGCGCGGGTGGTGATGGCCAGCACCTGCTGCGAGACGGCCAGCGGTGCCGAGGGGCGCAGTCGGTGCGCCTCGCGCTCGTGTTCGCGGGCGGCGTCTACCGCGCCACGGGTACGCAGCAACGACGCCAAGCGCAGGTGTGCCTCGGCCAGGAAGGGATTCGCGCGCAGGGCCTCACGATATTGCTCTTCGGCGGCGTCATAGCGCCCGTTGCGCTTCAGCACATCGCCATAGACGCTGCGGGCCTGCCCATAGCCAGGCCAAAGCCGCAACGCCTCGCGCACATGCACCGTGGCGGCGGCCAAGTTGTTGCGCTCCACCAGCAACTCGGCCAAGGCGCACTGGGCAAAGGGATCGTCCGCCGCGATGCTCACCGCGCGTTCGAGCACCGCCTGTGCTTCATTCATCTGCACGTCTTCGATGAGGGCGCGGCCATAGGGGACGAGCACGCGTGGCACCTGCGCGTTTTCGGCCAGCAGCGATTGATAGACCGCCAGGGCTTCATCCAGGCGGCGTGCATTGAAGTGGATCTGTGCCAGCGCCAATTGCGCCTCGAATAGACTCAGTTCATGGGGGGGGGCCGTTGCCAGCGACGCTTCGGCCTCCGCGATGCGCCCTTGGGCCGCTTGGACCCAGGCCAGACCAGCGTGTGGGGTGGGGGCGCCCAGGCGCACGCTTTGGTTATAGGCACGCTCGGCCTCGGGGTAGCGCTCGATGATGCGGCAAATGTCGCCCAGGGTCCGCAACGCGGCGGGGGGGGGGCTGTCGCCTTCAACCGCCGCCGTGCCTGTGGCATAGGCGCGGTCGAACTGCCCCGCGCCCACATAGGCCAGCGCCAGCAACCGCTTGGGGAGCGTATCGACGGGCCAGCGTCCCAATGCGCCACGGAGCTCCACCAAGGCCTCGCGTTGGCGTCCCTGCAAGCCCAGGGCATAGATGCGCAGCAGCACGGGTGCGGGCTTGGTGGGGGTGCGCTTGGCGGCGGTGGCGAAAAGCGTCAGCGCTTGATCATAGCGTTCATCTTCAAGCTTCTCTAGCCCTTCGCGCATCTCGCGCACCGAGGATTCAAAGCGTCGCGTGTCGCGCCAGCGCTGCATGGCTTCTTTGGGCCACAGCACGCGTGCCATCACCAACAAGATGGCCAGCACCGTCACCACCAGCCCATTGAGCAGCATCGCCGGATCAAAGGCGAGCACAGGGGCAAGGGCCGCAAGGATGGGCAGGGACATGGCGGTCACGGTCGCTTCCTCTCAGTCTACCAGAGGTCGGGTAATCAAGATCATGCCAATGAACGCGCGAAACAGATCCAGCAGATTGTCGCTGTGGCACACCACCGTGCGCGCATCGTTGGGCGCTGGCTCCACATGGCGCAGCGCCAAGCACGCCGCCGCCATATCCGCCGTCAAGAATGTGACGCTGAACTGCGCTGGCGTTTCGTAGCGCGGCACCAGCGCGCGGTGGGGTAGCTCTGTCAAAGCACGTTGCACGCCAAGCTGGAGCGCGCGTTGCGCTGCCTGGGGATGCAGTGACCGCGCGGCGAAACGGCCATGCGAGGTTTTGACCACGACGGTTTCGACCTCTGGCACCAGCGCGCGCGCTTCCGCTGCGGTCGCGTCATCGCCGCTCACCAGGGCGATGGGCACCCCATAATGGGCCGCCACCAGCCCATTCAGCGCGGATTCGCCCACCGCGCGCCCCGCCATCCGCACCTCCCAGATCGCGCGTGGATTATAGGTGTGGCTGAGGATGGCCGGGTGGGCACCAACCGAGCCATGATAGCCGATGAAAAGGATGGCGTCAAATGTGGCGTCGAGGCCCTCCATCATATACAGCGGTTTGTGCATGCCGCTCAGATATTCCGCCTCGCCGTGGATCTCGTCGGGGGCGAAGTTGCGCATGGCACCGTGGGCGTCGTTTACCAGAATCTGCGCGTGGGGGTCCACCGCCAGCACGCCCGCGATGGCGGCATTCAATTCACCCAAGAGCAAGCGTCGCCCCACGGCGAAGTCGTCACCCGTTGTGCGAATCTGTCCCCAGTCGCTGATGCCCGCGATGCCCTCGGCATCGATCGAGATATAGATGTTCACACGCACCTCACCAACGCTGTTGTGGCCATCATCACTCGCTGATGGTGCCGCTTCAGCATATCACATGGCACGCTCAGCCATGCTAGCGCCTGGCGCCAAGGTGATGACGGTGCTTCTGCGGGCATCTGGCTCGCCGCCATTGTTGGGCGGCAGTTGGCGAGATTGTCCATTGTAGCCGCTTTGCTGGGCATGTTATAACGGTAGGGTGCGAATTACAGCATAAAGGATGGCACCACGAGATGGATGTGACGGCAGATGCTCCGGCGCGAGCCACGCACCGCGAATTTTTGGCGGAGCGCGTGCGGCGGGTGAAGCCTTCGGGCATTCGGCGCTTCTTTGATATCGCGGCGGCGATGCCCGATGTAATCTCTTTGGGGATCGGTGAGCCCGACTTCACCACGCCCCGCCACATCTGCGAGGCGGCCATTGCCTCGATCAATGCCGGTGACACGCACTACACCTCGAACTATGGCACGGTGGCGCTGCGCGAAGCCATCGCGCAAGAACTGGCCACGCGCTATGGCCTGACCTACGATCCGCAAGGCGAGATCATGGTCACCGTGGGTGTCAGTGAAGCACTGGATGATGCACTGCGGGCCCTGGTGGACCCCGGTGATGAGGTGTTGGTGCCCGACCCGGGGTATGTGGCCTATGAGGCGGGCATCATCTTTGCTGGCGGCGTGCCTGTGCCCGTGCCAACCCGTGCGGAAAATGATTTCGAGCCGCTTGCGGCGGATTTCGCCAGTCGGGTGACATCGCGCACCAAGGCTATCCTCATCGGTTCGCCCAACAATCCGACTGGGGCAGTCATCTCGCGCACACAGATGGAAGCCATCGCCCAATTGGCCATTGCCCACGACTTGGTCGTGCTGAGCGACGAAATCTATAGCCGCCTGATCTATGGCAGTGAGCATGTTAGCATCGCGACGCTGCCTGGCATGTGGGAGCGCACGGTCACGCTGAACGGGTTTTCGAAAGCCTATGCCATGACTGGTTGGCGCGTCGGCTATGCTGCCGCGCCGCGCGGCATCCTCGAAGCGATGCTCAAGGTGCACCAATATGCCATCATGTGCGCGCCGACCGATGCCCAGGCCGCTGCGCTGCAAGCGTTGCGCCACGGCGAGGCAGACGTCGCGGCGATGGTGGCGGAGTATACGCGCCGCCGCACGCTGATCGTGGAGGGCTTCAATCGCATCGGCCTGCCCTGCCATGCCCCGCGTGGCGCGTTTTATGCCTTCCCTGATATCACCAGCACCGGCCTCAGCGCGGAGGATTTCACCGAGCGCCTCCTCACCGAGGAACAAGTGGCGGTCGTGCCGGGGAGTGCTTTTGGCGAGGCGGGCACGGGCTTTGTACGAAGCGCCTACTGTGTCGCCTATGACAAGCTCGAAGAAGCTCTGACGCGCATCGAACGCTTCGTCACGAAGCAGCGCGGCTAAGTTTCGTATGAGGGAAAGCGCAGAGAGGAACTCCCTGTTCGTTTTTGGGGCGTGTTCTGCTACAATAGTTCAACCAAGAGATGCCGCGTATCACGATTGATTGGTTGGTATTGTCAGGAACATGGAGCAACAGACCTTCAAGCGCCCCAAGGTGACACCGCCCGCTGCCCCCGCGCGCGACCCCATCCCCTATCGGCAGATCGTGGGGGGGGCGGCGGCGCTGTTGCTGGCGATGCTGCTGATCGTCCTCTTTCCCCGCGTGGTGCGGGTGACGGGGCAGACCAGTGCCACCGCCACACAGCCTGCGACCGCGCAGCCCACCAGCGTCCTCCCCACGGCCACCGCCACGCCGCTGACGGCAGAAGGTGTCTGGGGGAGCGCCCTCACACGTCACTCGCTGCTGCTGAGTGATGGCACGAGCTTCACCCCCACCGATGTCGCGCCCGATGGTTCGTTGTTAGTGGGCTACGCGGTTGCCCAGCCCTCCGCGCCCTACTACATCACTGCTGTGGCTTTGCCAAGCTTCACGGCGCAACGCCTCTTCACCTTGCCTGCTGACGCGACGAAGCCCATCGTCAAGACCGATGGCACCTTTGCTGGCTGGCTCGGCGCGAACACCCCGACGAGCACAGGCGCGGTCCACCAGACCATTGGTTACGTGAATATTGCCACGGGCCGCTATGCCGAATTGTATGATGCTTTTTCTTTGCAATATGATCCGCGCTTCTTTGCCGTGGCGGCTGGTCAATTTCTCTACAGTCCCGTCAAGTCGCCCAACACGCTGAATGTGTTGGATATGACGACCGGCAACAGCGCGCCATTGCCTCTACATGTGCCCACGGGTGCGACGCTCGCCACCCTGACCGTCGCGTGGCCCCTGCTGGTCTACACCGCCAGCGATCAGTCGGTGCATGTCTATGACAATCAAAATCAGCTCGATGCTCCGCTGAGCGTGCTCACCTTCGCCAGCGTGACCGACACCCTGGCGCTCGCGGGAAAGACCCTCTATTGGGCGCATCCCGCCTCTGGGGGCAATGCGCTGCAAGTGACTGCCTTCGCTGCCATCACCGATCCCACTGTGACGGGGCAAGTGATCACGATGGTCGCCGCGTCGCGTCTGACTCAATTGACGGCGGGTTCACGCTTGTTGACGTGGAGCGATGGCCAAACACGTGCCGCTTATGATCTGGACCACCATGCACAGGTGCAGTTAGGCCCCACCGTGGCGGGGGACGCCATGCAGATGGGGCAACAGGGAAAGATGCTCTGGTATCGCAGCGACACCGCCAACCAGCCTGCCATCACCCTCGTCAACGGCGCGCAACTATAGCCAGCGCCCCCGCTCATGGTGAGCGGGGGCGTGTGCCTGGCGTATGCGGTTCGTGGGGTGCGGCTTAGGGATGCAGCTTGTGAACGGGGGCGACGTTGGAGGGAATGTCGCTGAAGTGGAAGGTCTTGTAGTCTTCAACGGCATTGGCTTGGGCCGCATCAACGGCATTGAGCGTGCGGCAGAAATGCTCGGTTTGGTACTTGAAGCCCCGGTTGGCGCAGAGCGATGATTCCGCATCGGAATCGTTATACTTGGTGATCATCGCGTCGATGGCGGCCACGCCGAATTCCCCGGCATTAGCAAAAGAGCCAAAGAGCAGATTTTCGATGATGCCCTGATCCTTTTTCGTGAGGACGGGGTTCCATGGGCGTTGGCCTGTCAACAGATACAAGGTGCCTTGCACGTTGCGAATCTGCGCGACCTGATTCGCGTGAATGCTATCGCACAGATATTTCAGATCTGGGGCAGCAGCCCGCGTGCCACACGCTTCGGCAGCGAGTTCGATGAAAAAGGCGTTGTTGAGCAGATGGTTCATCGACGCCACATCATCGGGCAGGGTTTGGTGGGCCGGGAGGCCATTGGCGTGCGCTGCCCCGGCAACAAAGAAGACATTCGCCCCTAAAAGCACAATTCCCAGGAATGCCGCAAAGACGACGCTGGCAGAGAGAGAACGTTTCGATGGCATAATGGTGACTCCTCAAAAAATAGCCAAACAGGCACAAGATAGATGCTGCCTGTGAAAGAGAGGAACACCGCGCGGGATGGGGAGGCATCAATGCGTCACAGGTGCGCGAGCATCATGCAATATATAATCGGCAGTGATACATCATTCACAGAGCATGTCGCGACCGATACAGATAGAAAGAGTGGTGCGACACAGGAAGTGTAACATACAGAACGGCGGGCAGCCAGGTTGTGGTACTATCGGCACAAGAGGGCATCCACTCTTGTGTGGCGCAAGAAAAAGCCCCTTCACCAGCGATGCGGGTGAGGGGGCTTTTTGAAATCTTGATTTGTCAGGTGCCTGACCTATCAGGACCAGTAGACCAGTGAGGGTGATGCAAGCACCGCCCTCACCAGCGTGCCAGGCTTAGGCCCAGAACGAGTCGTTGTTGAATGGCACGTTGCCGAAGTTGAACGTCACGTAGTTCTGGAAGGTGTTGGATTCGAAGGCCAGCGTGTTGTAGTACGAGCGGCACCACGAGCGGACGCTCGCGTTGAAGCCGAGCGAGCCACAGTTCTGGGCGATCGCCATGCCAACGTTGAAAATGCCATAGCCCTGGGGCAGGTTGATGTTGCCGACCGGGGTAGGAACCTGGAAGCCGCTCAGGTAGGCATACTGATTCAGCACGTCGTTGAGACCAACGATGTGGCGGATCGTCTGCAGGCGACCATTGATGTAGCGGGGCACCGAGATGATGCCGCACGTGCCAGCGCGGGAAGTATCCGTCATGCGGCCGCCGAGATCGACGCCCGTGACAAAACCACCCTCACTGTTGTAGTGGTAGTTCAGCAGGGTGCCAACCAGGCACTGCTCAGTCTTGTTGAGCGGATAGGTGTTCGGATACGTGCCATTGACCGAATAGACCAACAGGCGTGCATTGTGGGCAGCCTGGACGGAGATGTTTTCGATCTGGCCGCAGATGTTGTCCAGATTCAGTTCCGTGTTGCGCTGCAAGCAGACGCTGGTCACGGCCTGGATGAAGTTCGCGACGTTGACCAGCGAATAGACCTGGGCAACATCTTGGGGGGTCGTCTGCGACGCCTGGGCGGGCACCGAAGGGGCCACGGCCAGGGCGGCCATTGCCAAGCCCATGACGGCGGTGAAAATGCGATTACGAAGAGTGGTCACGCTGTGTTTCCTCCAACAACCAACTACACATCAAACTCTCGGCTACAGCTCAAGGCACCTTTTCGCTTCGCCATGTCAGCGGCAGGAGCACTGTTGTGCTTTTCTCTACCGGACAATGGAAAGTCTAACATACCTTCCCTGTTTCGCGCAAGTGGGTGGGCAAAGAAAACTTACAATTCGACGATAAAGTCCCCATGCTTTCGGGGATTTTGGCAACGAAGGGGCGTTCTGCGCCGAGCTTTATCGCAGAAAATGATAGTCGTGAATCTCGCTGCATCCTGGATCTGTGTAATTGTTCCATTATTTTTGTAAGGCAGTCATCCGGGTTGTCTACGACTTTCCGACTCTCACAAAAATTCATTGACAGAGAGGGAATTTTGGGGGGTATATTCGGGCCGAATGGCCCTAGTCATGGGGTGTCGTGCCATCACATGCCGACACCCCGTGGGGGGGATGTATCAGTTGGCGCGCGCGACCATCCCCAAAAACGTGCGCGTGCGCTCTTGTTGGGGGTCGTTGAAGAGCTGGGCGGGTGGTGCTTGTTCAATGATCTGTCCTTGGTCCATCACGACGACGCGGTCGGCCACTTCGCGGGCAAAGCCCATCTCATGGGTGACCACCACCATGGTCATGCCTTCCTCAGCCAGTTGCTTCATCACCTTCAATACTTCGCCCACCAACTCCGGGTCCAGTGCGGAGGTCGCTTCGTCGAAGAGCATCAGTTTGGGATTCATCGCCAAAGCGCGGGCGATGGCCACGCGCTGCTGCTGCCCCCCCGAAAGTTTGTTGGGGTACGCATCGGCTTTGTGGTCGAGGCCAACCTTGGCCAGCAGAGCGCGGGCGCTTGCCTCGGCCTCGGCCTGCGATAAACCGAGCACATGTATGGGGGCCTCGATGATGTTTTGCAGTGCCGTCATGTGGGGGAAGAGGTTGAAGCGCTGGAAGACCATGCCGATCTGCGCGCGCACTTTGGCGATGCTGGCTTCCTGATCCTCCACCAACTTGCCATTCACCTGTCGATAGCCAATGTTTTCGCCATCGATGGTGATGGTGCCCCGCTGAATCTTTTCCAGATGGTTCAGGCAGCGCAGAAACGTCGTCTTGCCCGACCCGCTCGGCCCGATGATCACCACCACCTCGCCGCGTGCCACACTTAGCGACACGCCGCGTAGCACCTCGGTCTGATTGAAAAACTTGTGCACATCGCGCGCGTCCACCATGCGGGTCGCGTTGCTGAGTTGTTGCTGTTCCATGTAGTCCCTCCTGCTTTTAGCGACGCCCACCACTTATCGCCGCCTCGGCGGTGGTTTCCTTGGTTGGGCTAGGCGATTTGTTGCCACGCCCTAAGATCCGGTCGAGAAACGTCGTGTTCGTCATGCCATCTGTGGTTGAGGCATTGAAGCGGCGTTCCAGGTATGACTGAACGAAGCCCCATAGCGTGGTCATGAGGAGGTACCAAATTGACAAGTCCACCGCGAGTTCCAGCGGTTGGAAGAGCGATTGACCGATGCCAGCACCAGCGTTATACAATTCCAAAACGCCAAATGCGCTCGCCAGCGAGGTTGTTTTCAACATACTATTGAATTCGTTCCCCAAGGGGGGGATGATCACACGGGCGGCCTGGGGCAAAATGACGCGCCGCATCGACAAGCCATACGACATCCCCAGTGATTTCGCCGCTTCCATTTGTCCGGGATCGATGGCGTCGATGCCCGCACGCATGATCTCCGCCATATACGCCCCTTCATTGAAGGAAAAAGCGAGGAACGCGCCAAGGAATGCGCTCAAAGGTATGTATTGAAATCCTAAATCATTGAAGATAGTGCTCGAATTCAGGGCACGTGTCAGACCCAGATACGGGAAAATATTGGTGAGGAAGAGTAATTGCACCAGCAAGGGCGTGCCGCGAAAGATCCATATATAAAAATCAGCAACAGGGCGCAGGATCGTACGACGCAGCAGATAGATCAGTAAGCCGATCACGGTTCCGGTGATTTGAGCAAGGACCGCCAACACCACCGTAATGATCACGCCTTGGACTATCGCTGGTTTGAAAAGAAACTGCCAGACAATATTCCATTGGAATTGTTGCGCTAACACGCCCATGTACATACCCGTGCTGGCCATAGCCATCCCCCTGAGTAGATTTTGGTGCAAGATAGCCTGATAGAGGCGTGTCGCGCAAGGGCAGACACGCCTCTATCAAGAACATGTGGCGATTTTGCCTAGGCCGTAGGCGCACCAGTCGCACAGGCCGAATCGAGGGTGCACGTACCATTGGACAATCCCCATGTCTTGAGGATGCTGTCATACGTGCCATCGCTTTGCATCGCCTTCAAGACGGCCTTGATGGCACTCTCGAAGGGGGTATTATCTTTGCGAACAACGATGCCCTCTGGGGCAGGACTGACTGTCGTGATCTCGACGAAGTTCCCGCCGGCCTTCTTGTTATAGTAACCACTGACGGGGGAATCTTGATAGGTCGCATCGACGCTGCCATTTTGCAGCGCCTGGATGACCTGATCTTGCGTGCCAAGGGACTGCAACTTCACGGGGTTCTTCACGCACGCGCCACCCGCGCCATTCAAGACCGGCGGCGTCGAGCTACCCTCCACCAACTTGATCTCAGCCTCTTCAACCGTACCAGCCTCCACCGCCACGGCTAAACCGCACAGATCGTTCTTGCTCTTGATGTTCTTGGGATTGCCAGAGGCCACCAACAGCGATTCACCTGCGGTGAAGTAGGGGATCATATCGACCTGCTTCAACCGAGCAGAGGTGATGGTGAAAGCCGAGAGGGACATATCGTAATTCTGGTTGCCCGGCGTTGCCGCCGTGATGCCCGTCAAGATGCTATCGAATTTCGCATCTTGAATGTTGGGCGTCAGGCACAACCGTTTGGCAAACTCTTTCACGAGGTCGGGTTCGAGGCCAATGATGCTACTGGTAGCGGGGTCTTTATTCTCTTGGGGCGGATATGATGCATCGGTGGCAACGGTGAGTTTGCCTGCCGAAACCAAACTCAGCTTCGTGGTGTCGACGCCCGTGGGTGGCGTACAGCCAGCCGGGACAGAGGCGGTGGAAGATGAACCACACGCCGCCATGAAAAGCGACGAGACCAGGGCCATCAGCAGCAGGGCGGGGCGAAATGAGCGCATGCACGGTTCTCCCTTTGGATGATCGAACGAGGTGGTGATGCTGGCACCACGTGACCGCGTTGGCACCCTCGCCACAGCGGACAGGTCAACCTGACACAAGTTAGGTTGTGTGCCATTATATTAACTTTTACGTCAAATAGCAACGAAAACTCGCACATTCCGCACAGCCAAGGGAAAAACTCATCAATCCGCAGGTCTCATCAGGCTGTTTTGCTGGCCGCTTGCGTGTGATTGCGGAACAGGTAGGCGATGCCAGCGAAGAGCACGACCACCGCGCCCAGGAGGAGATAGTACACGGGGGGGCCTGATATATGCTTATCCCATTGTTCGATGACTGGTTTGAGTCGGCTGTCTTCGAGAACCATCGTCCCGGCAGTGATGGCGAGGATCAAGCCAGACACATACATGAGCAAAGGGAAGCGCGCGATCAGTCTTGCCACAATCGTGCTTGCCAGCAGCAACACGGTGATGCTAAACAGCAGACCAAGGACCAATAGCAGATAGTTGGTGCGTGCCAGCGCTGCAATGGCCAGCGCATTGTCGAGCGACATCGAAAAATCGGCGATGGCGATGGTCGTGATGGCGCTCAGAAACGTGGCGTTGCTGGGAAGGACGCGTTTGCTTTGGGCTGCTTGTTCGATATCGGTTTCTTCTTGTTTGCTCGTGTCGATATCGCGGATGAGTTGCACGGCGATGACGAACACCGCGATGCCCCCAACGATGCTGATGAAGGGGATCTGCAACAAGAACACCGCCAAGAAGGTGAGTGCGATGCGCAGCACAATGGCGATTAACCCGCCAACCGTAATGGCATTGCGGCGTTGCTTGCCCTCCAGCTTCGAGGCAACGGACCCAATGACCAATGCGTTATCGCCACTCAGCGCGAGATCCACCAGGATGATCGCGACGACTGTACCAATGGCTTTCAAAAGTGTAGCATCCATGGGTGTAGCATGCCTCCAAGGGGGAATTGTTCGTATCATAACATAATCGCCCGCTCTGATACTATGCTACACTTCATGCTATGGCGCATTTCACCTTTCGGGCCGCATGACGGGTCGCCACAAGATGTCATATGGCGCGAAACCCAGCCCAAAGCTCATGCGCGGTGCGACGACATGCCAACCCGTTGCCAGGTAAAAGGCCAGCGCCCCCCGATTGTCAGACTGCGTCGAGAGCAGCGCTTGGGGGTGGGGTTGCTGGGCCAGCACCGCACCAACCAACGCCTCGGCGATGCCCTGCCGCCGAGCGGCGCGAATGATGCCCAACTCCATCAGGCAAAACGAATCGTCCAGCAGATCCTGAGTGCGGGTGGGCCCCATCGCCTGAGCGACGCGGTCGCGCCACCATTGCCCCGGCAGATTGCTGAAGCCATAGACCATCCCCTGGATGCGTTCGGTGGCGGTGTCGCGGGCCACACAGCCAGTGAAGCCTGGCAACGTGCCATGGCGCAGTAATTGGTCGTTCAATTCACGCGCGGCGCGTGGTCCGCTGGGGGGCTCGGCGAAGGCGTCGCGCCAGGCGGCGACGATGGGCGTGGCATCATCGCGCAGGGTGAACGGTACGATGTAGAAGTCCGGCATGCGCGCGATCCTCTCTGTGCTGGTTTGGCGTTGCAAAGCTGTTTTTCGGGGGTGGGCATGTCCCCCTCATTGTAGGCACGGGGTGTGCAAATGTACCACCTGTTGACGTGGCGGTGGTGATGGCTGTGCCGTCTGGCTGGGGAAGTGGTGTGCTTCGCCGCGTCGGCCCCTTGCGGGGGCGGCGCATTTTGCATATGATGAGCATCTGGTGAAATGGTGGAGGGATGGTTGCGCGATGGCGAAGGTGACGGCTGGGGCCAATCCCCCGGCGCTGCAAAGTGAGGCGCGGGCACAGCTTACCTCGCCGTTGGCGCTGGTGGCGCTGGTCTTTTTCGCCGTGAACATCCGCACGGTGTTGTTGGCGGTGCCCCCCATCCTGCCCTTGATTCAGCACGACCTGCGGTTGAGTTACGCCGCCACCGGGTTTTTGAATGCTTTGCCGCCGCTCGTCCTGGGCATCCTTGCCTATCCCGCGTCGTTTGTGATTGGCCGCTTGGGGGCGCAACGCGCCGTGCTCATCTCGGCGGCGGGGCTGGCGCTGCTTAGTGCGGCACGGGCGGCCGCGCCCAACGCCGCGCTGCTCATCCTGGCGACGGCCCTGATGAGCGCCAGCATGACGCTGGGGCAGACGGCGCTGCCCACCATCGTGCACGAGCGCTTTGCCCGCTTCGTCGGCCAGGTGACGGCGGCTTATTCCGGCGGGATGATGCTGGGTGAGGTCATCGCGGCGGCGCTGACGGTGCCGCTGGTGCTGAACGTGCTGGTGGGGGGCAACTGGCGCGCCACCTTCCTGATCTGGAGCCTGCCAGTGGTGGCTTCGCTCATCCTCTGGGTGTTGGCGATGCCCCGTGGTGTGGCGGCGCGGCCCAGCGCGATGTCTGCGCCCACCGCCGCACCAGCGTCGCCCGCGCTTAATCCGCTGCGTTCGTGGCGGGTCTGGCAGAGCAGCATCCTGCTTGGTTGCGGTTCCCTGCTGTTTTTTGGCATGGATACCTGGATTCCTGAATACTATCATCACTTGGGGCGCAGCGATGGTTCGCTGGCGTTGACCGTGCTGACGGTTGGGCAGATTCCCGCCGTGGTGGTGCTCAGCATCTTTGGGCAGCACCTCGCTGGCAAGCGGCTCGGTTTCACGCTGGGCGGCGGGGTGGCGGCGGTGGCGCTGGTGCTGTGGTTCATCTTGCCGCCGAGCTGGGGCGTGGCGCTCAGCGCGGTCATTGGGGCCGCCTCGGCTGCGCTCTTCATTTTCGGGCTGTCGCTGCCACCGCTGCTGGCGCACGGGCGTGGCGTCGCCCAGGTGAGTGGCATCATGATGGGCTTGGGCTATACGATTGCCTTTTTCGGGTCCTTCATCGGCGGCACGCTTTGGGACGCGACGGGCATCCCCATCACCGCTTTCATCCCCGTGCTGCTCGCTTGTGTCGTTGTCACCATCCTCAGCCTGTTCATGCCCGATGCCCCATCACGTCGCCACTGAGTGTCCGCGACACCCACCAATCGAGCCCTATCCGCTGCTGTGTAGCCTATATGGATGGGCATCGGTGGTTGGAATGTCGCGTGATTTTCGAGCCGGATGAATGCGCGAATGTGGCATGGGCGACATAACGAAAAAAATGCAGGACAAGAGTATATATTGATGTTACAGATGATGAACGCCAGTCGTCATGATCTGTATCACGGGGGACATCTCAGGACGGTTGGTCGCCCGGCTCCCCGCCATTATCCAGATTTATGGATGCTGCCATGCTTGAATTCGCCTCTTCCATCTCACCCCAATCAGCGCAGCGGGGCTATTTGCCCCTGGGCGCGTATAGCATCATCGGTGACTGTCGCACGGCTGCGCTGGTTGGCGCTGATGCCTCCATCGACTGGTGCTGCCTGCCTGATTTTGATTCGCATGCGGTGTTGTCGCGCATCATTGGTGCGCCACGTGGCGGCTACTTGGCGCTGACCGAGCCAGAGAATGGTGCCAGCCCGGTCGCTCTGCGGCAAGCCTACCTGCCCGATACTGCCATCCTCATGACGGAGGTCCAACTCAACACAGGTCGTCTGTTGGTGACGGATTTCATGCCTATGCATGGGATCATGCCACTCAATGGCCATGGCGATGATCCCTGCATCGTGCGGCAGATCACGGCCCTGGAAGGTGAATGCCAGTTTGCCGTGCGCTTCAAGGT
>JACDGC010000575.1 GCA_013815535.1 Ktedonobacterales bacterium | reverse complement strand
ACCGTGGCAACCGTGCTGGCGATGGTCGGGCGCCCACGCACCATCGCCAGCAGGGCATCTACGCAGGTCGTCAATTGCAGATCGGTCAGCACCAGATGGTACATGTCCAAAAACTCGCGGAAGGCGGTTTGCAGGGGGGTGGTCAGCAGCAGCGCGCCAGTGGGGCGCAGCAGCCGCGCCATCACCGCCAGCGCGCGGCTGCGGTCAGCGAAGCTGGTGTAGGCGAGATTGCACGTGACGAGATCGTAGCTGTTTTCGGGAAGGTTGGTGTGGGCGATGTCGGCCTGCTGAAAGGCCACATTGCGCAGCCATGCCTCGGTGGCCTTGCGCTGGGCGCGGTTGATGGCGGTGCGCCACGTGTCGATGCCAAGGATCTGCACGCCTTGCCCCAGCATCCGCGCGACATCCAGCGTGGGGAAGCCGGTGCCACAGGCAACGTCCAACACGTGGGCATCGGCGGGGCGCGGCAACACCAGCAATTGGCTCAACATGACCTCGGCAAAGGGGCGCGACCACTGGGGCACCACCACCGCGTCATAGAGTTCTGCCATGCCACGGGCGTTGAGGTCATAGGTCGCCGTCAAATAATCGGCATTGACGAACTGCTGCACGGCCTCGCGCAGCGCGGCTGCCGCCATGGGGTCCTCAGCATTGGTGATGGCCAGGGGCGGCGTCGGGCCAATGCTGAAGCCCTGCGACTGCGGGCGAAACATGGGGGCGGGCTGAGCCGCCGGGCGGGGCGGCTCTTCATCATCGGCAAACGGCCACCACGACAGATAATCTTGTGAGGACATGGCCGCGTGTTCTCCAGTTGCGCGAATTAGGGCTTCTTGGTGGGCACGGGGGTGCCAGGTGTGGGGCTGGTGGTCGCCTTGACCACCGGCGTTGGCGTGGGGATCTGATCGACCACCAGGAAGAGGATCGTGTAAGCGATTTTATTATTATAATAAATCTCGGCCTTACCACGTGTCGCCACCGGGATCGCCAACTGGAAGAGGATCTGGTCCTGCTTGCCCGCCTTATCGGGCGTCAGCACGAAATCGCAGCATTTGGGCGCGGTCTTCTGGATGGAGGGCGTGGCATCGACATCGTTAAAGTACCACTTGATGCTGATCTTGTCATCTTTCTTGGTTTGGTCGTTTGTGTTGCCGATGAGGTATACGAAACGGTTGATCTGAAAGATGTCGGTTTCGTTCTGTGGCGTGACGGGCGACGAGGGGCTGGGGCCATTCGCAAAACCTTGGTACGACAGCATCTTGACGAGCGGCGTCTTATTCGCGGACGGCGTGACCAGCGGCTTAAAGCCCGCATAGGCGGTTGGGATGGCATTGTTCACGGGGGTAGCATTTGGCGGACGACTGAGGCCGAGCTGGCCTAAGATGCCAGGCAACACGTTGCGCTGCACCAGGAAGCCACTGACGCCCAACATGGCCACGCACAGCAACATGATGCTGGCGACGCCGCTGATCACGCGGACGTTCGAGGGACGTTCGCCCTTGCGCACCTCGGTGGCGGGGATGTACGCGGGGCGACGAATGCCCAGGGCGCGCTCTTCCTCTTCGTTGGGCAGTGCAGGCAGGGCGTGGTCATCAAGTTGGGGCATCAGCGCACCACCCGCGCCGGGGGCGGGCATCAATGCGCGGTCATTCGCGCCATAGTCGTCGAATTCGTCGCGGCGAGCATAGCTGCTGCCAGGGTCGCCACGCCGCACCATGCTGTCGCCGGGGCGACGAGGCACGCTATCGCCTGGGCGGCGCGTGAAGCTCGCATCCGCCGCGCCCCACCCCGCGCCGCTGCCACGGCTGCGCGAATCATTGTTGCCAACTGGGCGGCTATTGGGAGCGCGACTGGGTGGGGCGTCGTCGCGGCTGGCGCGCCCGCTGCCGGATGATTGCGCCCCTTCGCGCCACCCACGCAATGATGAGGGATGGCTCGACGAAGACGACGCGCTGGTCGCGGCGGCACCACAATGGGGGCACTTCCCAGAACGTGGCCGCTCATGACCACAATTGCTGCACTGCATGACATTTCCTTATTTATCGCTAGCCGGACCACGAACGGGTCGCGCGTAACATGATGACTGAGGCGCAAACGGTGCCACCGTTTGTGTACCACTCGCAGAATAACATCGTTGGGAGGATCGGTCAAGACAGGGGTGCAGAAGGTCATAGCCCCCGTTCTTCTCTTTGGGATGAAGACTTTCGCTTGACTTCTTGGGGAAGATGCTCAGGTGCCAAACGGCTGCGGCACCGAGTGCACCTCCCAGCTTGAAACACAGATGCTTCAGTAGTGACGGTGTGGGTTGCCCCGTCCCAGCGTGACTCAATCAGCAACAATTAGCGTTTCTGGCGATAATCGAAGCTGCTATATTTGGGGGTGAACCCGACCGAACGATATAACGCCGCCGCGGCTGGATTGTCGTCTGGCGCTTCATGCACGACCATCGCCATCGTCATGCCCTGCGCGGCGATGCGTCGCAAACCCTCATACATCAGCGCCTTAGTCAGCCCCCGGCGCTGAAAATCACGATGGCAACCGACCGGCTCGAACAGGCCACTTTTGCTGATCGGATCGAGCCAATAGACGAGAAACGCGGCAAAGCGACCATCCGGGGCCACCACCACCAATTCCCGCTCACGATGAAAAGTGGGTGAGCGCATCACCTGAAGATATTCGCCGGGTTGCCATGGCCGCGCGAATGCGCTCGCATGGACGGCTTGCACTGCATCCGCTTCGTGGTCGCCCGCAACCGCCCGCATGCTGAAGCCGTCGGGCAGCACTGACCCAGGGATTTCCCCCTGAAGCGCGCGCGTCGTCACAAAGAAAGCGGGAGCGGGGTCGGCGACATACCCGCGTGACACTAAGACATCGCGGCGCAGCGTATCACAATTCATCACCTCGGTGGTTATCCACTCTTTGGCGCTGCCGCTCACAGTCAGCAGCTGTCGCAGATGCTGTTCGGCCCACTCCACCAGCGCCGCTTCAAATCCCGCGTCGCGTTGGTGCGGGTGAACCAGGAGCCCCCAGGAACTGGAACGAAAAGCGGAAAACAGGAGAAGCGCTTCGAGGTTCCCGTTCGACTCATAGAGGAGGCAATAGGGGGCTGGATCGCGCCCCGCCATGTGATTACTCAGAAAGTGGCCGACATCACCGGGATGCATGCTACAACACCAATCGGTCAGTACGTTACATTCGCCTGCAAATTGCAGAAGCCGCGACACATCGCTTGCCCCGCGATAAGATCGGAGATTGGTCGGATCAAAAATCGACATGGCGTAACCGCTTTCTCTGAGGATGTTCATGGCCGACCCCGTCGATGAGTGTCGCTAAGTTGCCACAGGGGTCATTGATCGGTGTGTTGGTTAGGCATTCGCTGGGTAGCTGTCGTGTCATACCC
>JACDGC010000574.1 GCA_013815535.1 Ktedonobacterales bacterium | reverse complement strand
GAGCACGGCGCTGACGGGGCTGCGTGGTGCGGTTGCCTACTCTTGACCGTTGGCTGTTACAATCTTGAGGGAGGGGCACCACATCGAGTGCCCCTGACTTGACACATCAACGAGGAGCAGAGCGATGAAAGCGATTTGGAATGGCACCGTGCTGGCCGAAAGCGACCAGACGATTGTGGTGGAAGGCAACCAATACTTCCCCCCAGATGCCATTCATCGTGAATATTTCCAAGAGAGTGGCACCCACACCACCTGCTCGTGGAAGGGCGAGGCCAGCTATTACACCGTCGCGGTCGATGGACGGCAAAACGTCGATGCCGCCTGGTTCTACCCGCAACCCAAGGACGCGGCCAAGCAGATCACCAACTACATCGCCTTTTGGCGCGGGGTGAAGGTCGAAGCCTAAGCATACGCGTTTCCCACGCGGGGCAGGCCCTTTGTCATGAAGGGACTGCCCCATTTGTCTGTATGTTGGGCACATCGCACGAAAAAGATATATCGTCTCTTGATCTCAGCGGCATATCCAGACCTATGATATGGTGGTCACTTTCCCATCACGTCAGTCTGCGCGGATGGCAGATGCCGCAGCAACGCTGCGAAGTAAGCAGGCAGGATCTTACCGGAGGAAACCTAGGATGCACCTCGCCTATAAATGGCAAGCGGCGCTCATCACAGCATTCGGCCTCTTCATGGCGGTGCTCGACAACACGATTGTCAATGTCGCCTTGCAATATATGCGCCGCGATTTCAACACCGACCAAAGCACCATCGTCTGGGTGGTGACGGGCTATTTTCTCTCACAAGCGGCCATCATTCCAGCGGTAGGTTATCTCAGCGACCGCATCGGCACCAAGACGGTGTTTTTGGCGGCACTCGCCCTCTTTACCGTCGGGTCTGGCCTCTGCGCGTTGGCCCCCAACGAAGCCATTTTGATCACCTGTCGCGTCATCCAGGGTCTCGGTGGCGGGGCACTCTTCCCCCTCGCCTTTGCCATCACCTTCCGCGTCTTCCCGCCGCAAGAGCGCGGTCCAGCCTCGGCGGTCATCGGCGTGCCAGTGCTGTTGGCACCCGTCTTTGGCCCCACCATCGGTGGATTGCTCACCAAATATTTCGACTGGCGCGCCATCTTCACGGTGAATCTGCCGCTCGGCATCATCGTGTTCGTGCTGGCGTTGGTGTTTCTGCGCTCGCATGCTCAAGAGGTCGCGCTGGGCGACGAATTGGCGGCGAACCAGCAAAAAGGCTTTGATGTCATCGGCCTGACGCTGGCCATCCTTGGGACGGTGGCGTTGGTCTTTGGCATCAACGAAGCGGGGTCATATGACCTCAGCGACCTGCGCGTCTGGCCTTTCGCCTTGGCCGGGGCGGTGTTGCTGCTCGGCTTCGTCCTCTATGAACTGCGCAACACCGATCCGGTGATGGATGTGCGGCTCTTCCGCAATTACTCATTCGCCATCGCGAATGTGCTCACCTGGGCCTTGAGTGCTTTCCTCTTCGGCAGCCTGTTCTTGTTGCCGATCTTCTTTGAAAATGTGCAGGGGCGCGATGCTCTCAACACCGGCTTGCTCTTGGGCGTGCAGGGTCTGGCCGCCATCGTCGGCGTCATCTTAGCTGGGCGGCTCTATAACGTGCTGGGGCCACGCCCGCTGATTGCCACAGGGCTGGCGCTGGTGACGGTGGCCACCATCGGCTTCATCAACCTGTCACCCTCGACCGACCCCACCACCTTGCAGGCATGGCTGCTGGTGCGTGGCCTGGGCTTGGGCATGGCGAACATTCCCTTGCAAACCCTGGCGCTCGCGACCATCAGCAACCGCGCGATGGGGCGCGCGTCATCCCTGGTGAACGTGACACGGCAGATCTTTTCGGCCATCGGCATCTCAGCCTTGACCGCCTATCTGACCCACCAGACAACCAATCACGCGGCCAGCGTGACGCAGACCTTTCAGGCAAGCCACCTCGCCGCCGTGCAGGCCCAGTGTGCCGCGCAGTTTGGCAACAACCCCGCCGCCATCGGGGCCTGCGTCCAGGACGCTGCGAAGGCCTATGTGACGGCGAACGCCGTCACCATGGGGCTCAATGACACCTTCTTGTTGGTGATGATCGGCACTGGCGTCGGCGTCGTGCTAGCCCTCTTCGCGGGCCGCGACCCGAACGTGCAAAAGCTGAAGGACGCCGCCAAACGCGGTGAAACGGTGGAAGCGCGCACCGTGGTCGTCGGCGAATAGCCATCGCGTGGCCACCACATCGTTTCAATCAATGATGCGGTGGCCACGGGCGCGCTTCGCTTGGTAGCCCAGCGAAACAGGAGATCACTTGCGCGGCGGTTGCGGTTCCTCGGTGATGCGCGGCATGATGATGGTGCGTTCGTTGTGCTGTTGCAGCCGATGGCCCGCCGCCATGACCGCCGAGACAACCGCCTCCATCTTGATCGGCTTGGGGATGAGGCTGACAGACATCTGCGTCATGGCGCGCGCAGTGATCAGCGGGAAGGTCTGGTCGCGCAGCAGCATCAACACATAGGCATGGCGCGAAGAGAGCACGGGGTCGGCGGATGCCTCGCTGATGACCGCCGTACCATTCCACTTGGCAATACTAAAGTCGAGCAACACCACCAACGGGATGGGACTTTCACGCAAAATCGTCATAGTTTGCGCTTTGGTGGTTGCTTCCACGACCTCATAGCCCGCCCCGGTGAGGGCGTGATGCAATACACGACGCGACGTTGCATCGTCATTGGCAACTAAAACTCGGAGCATGAGGGGCCTCCTGGCACAGGGGGATGGGCAAAACCATCCCCATAAAGTTCGCGCATGAGCACGCCCATGCGCGTATTTTGTGCCAAGCTTGCAACCTTGTCTAACGTGCATTCGTCACATCATGGGGCTGAGCAGCCAGACAAGCCGCTTACCCCAGGCCATGAGTGAGCGCAGTCCGCCAAAAGATGGCTAGGCAACACGAGAAGCTGCTGCGCGAGGGTGCCAGCAGCGTACCAACCAGGCATGGCGCATCGCCAAAATGGCGGTACGCAGCAGAACCATGTGCTATAATTAGGGCGATTATACACTGTTCTCACCAGCCATGCCGCCTGACCTCGCCAGCCGACCGGGCCATGATCATAAGGAGACCCTACCCCCATGAGCTTTCTCACGCGCGTCTTTGGCGACCCCAACGAGAAAGAAATACGCCGCATCCGCCCTCTAGTCGACCGCATCAATGGCCTGGAAGACGAACTCATCGACCTCAGCGATGACGACCTGCGTGCCCGCACGGCAGACTTTCGCGCCCAACTGGACCAAGCCGAGGATCAAGATGCCCAGGATGACTTGTTGGATGAGATCCTCCCCGCCGCTTTCGCCACCGTGCGTGAGGCAGGCAAGCGCACCAATGGGATGCGCCA
>JACDGC010000573.1 GCA_013815535.1 Ktedonobacterales bacterium | reverse complement strand
GACCTGTTGAATGCGCAGGTCTTTCAATGCACCATTGATACGCATGCCCTCTTCATCGCGGATGTCGCCACCCTGCCCACCCAGCGTGGCGTGCGCCTGGCACCGCCCGATGAGATTCGTGATTATGGCGCGGAACTGATCGCCTCTGCCAGTGATGCCGCCGATGCCGCCATCATCCGCGCGGCGATGGATCGCTTGCTCAACCATTACCAAGGATAATCCTTCATGATTACGCTGCACCGCCTCACGATTCGCGATTTCAAGTCGTTGCGTGCCGTCGACCTCCTCTTTCCGCCCCATGCCAGCGTCCTAATAGAGGGCTTCAATGAATCGGGGAAGTCATCGCTTTTCGAGGCGGTCATCTTTGCCCTCTATGGCGATCTGTTGGTGACGGAAGAGACGGGCGCGTCTGGGCGTGGCCGGGCAGTGAGTGCCATTCGCTATGGTGCCGAGGTCGCCAGTGTGCGGCTCGAATTCGATGTAGGGGATACGCATCTGACGGTCGAGCGCGTTTTGAAGAAAAAGGGGCCGACCACCGCGACGCTGGCGGTGCGGCACGGTGCCACTTATGAACCGGTGCAAGGCCAGACGGAGGTCAGCCACCGCATCCTCGCCGAGATGGGGAACCTCACGAAAGATGCCTTGCTGAATTCCTGTTTCGTGGAGCAAAAGCAACTCGGCAAGCTCGAAGATATGTCCACTGGTGAACGGCAGGCTGCCCTGGAGCAACTGCTGAATCTGGCGAAACTTGGCAAGATTCAGCGCCAAATGGAAGTGACCCGCGACGAAAACGGGGCATTGGCGATGGCCGAAGAGCGGCTGCGTTTTGCCACGCAGGCTCGCCAACTCACCAACCTCGCGGCGGATATCACCACCGCTCAGCGAGATGCGCGGACCCTGGCCCTGGCGCACATGTTGGCTGAACGTGCCACCACGCAAGCCAATCTCGCGCGCTGGCAGGCTGACGCCGCCGCGCTCACTGCTGAGCGTGCCCGCTATGCCAGCGCCGACGCTCGGTTGCGGGCGTTGAACGAGGCCCAGGCCCCCTTGGCGGCCCTGCACCGTGCCCAAAGTCAACACGAGCAGCTCATGCAGACCCACCAGCACCTCGCGCAGCGCCTCGCGCGGTGCGATGAAGCCGAAGCGCAGACGATTCCGCGCTTGACGGAGCGCTTGCGCGACGTGGAGGCCGTGGTCGCCCTCTATGCCACCTTGACCGACTTGCAACAGCGGGCGGATGCCAACGCCACGGAGGCTCATGAACTGGACCAGCGGGTGACTGTGTTCGCTACGCGGCAGGGGGTGAGCGACGAGTTAGCGCGTGACATCGCCTATGAGGCTGAACTCATTGCGGCGCATGCGGCAACTCTCGCCACTGAAGAGGCAACTCTCAATGAAGCGTTCGCTGCGGTCGAGCAGCATGGCGCGAACCCCGCCGCCCTCGACCGCAGTCGCGCAGATCTGAACGAGGCTCAGCAACGCCTCACGCTGGCTGAGCGCGAGGTCGCCGCGTGGGAGCGCCGCCACGCTGAAGCGCAAGCCGCCGAGCAAGAAGCGCACGACCATCGCGCTGCCGTCGCGGCGCTCATAGCGGATGAGGCCACGCAAACCTCTGACCTAGCCACCGCCCAGGCAGGGTACCGCCACGCCACGGAACGTGATGCCCTGGAACGCTGGCTGCACGGTGCCGATGAGGCGCAGCACCTCAGCGCCCTGCAAGCGGCCCAGACCGAGGCCAATCGCGCCTGGGTCGCGGCCCAGGCGGAGGCTGAGCAGCGGGCGAGCCTGGCCCAGGCGGCCCAGCGCGGCATCGTGCTGCGCGCGGGGGGGGCTGTGGTCAGCCTTATGGCGGCCATTGGCTTGGTCGCCTTCGGTTATCTGGGGGGGCTGGCACTGATGGTGGTCGCCGGGGTGCTTGGCTGGCTGACCTATCGCGCCACGCAGGCGCAGACGGCAAGAAGCGCCGACGCCAACCACGCCCGTGCTGTGGCAGCGGCGGCCCAGCAGCGGCTGGCCCAGGCCACCGCCGACGAGCAGGCCTGGCGCACCATCGGCGGCAGCAAACTGCGTGAGGATGCGGAGCGTTTGCTCGATCACGGCAAGTTCGCCATTCCTGAGCACGCCGAAGCGGCGCGGCAGCGAATCTCGGCGCTGCCTGCCGCCGTCGGCACCCCCACAGAATGGGAAACGCGCGTGCGCGCCGCCCAGGATGTGCTGACCCTGACCCGCCAACAGCGCGTGCTGGCCGAGCAACAGCGCGCCACTGCCGAACGTCGCCGCGCTGACATGGGGGATGTGGACACCGAAGGTGTGCGCTTGCACTCCTCGCTGGATGAAGCCGCCGCCGCCGTGGCGATCGCTGCGGGTGAAGTGACGCGGCATGCCATCGCCCTTGGCAGCAGCCCTGAGGCCGCCGCCGTGGCCATGGCACATGTGGAGTACCAAAACCAACGCGACCGTGTCGCGGAGGACCGTGCAGCTTTGCCGATGAGGCGGCAGGCGCTGGCGGAACGGCGCACGCGGTTGGCAGAGCGTGAACGCGAGCAAGCTGACCACCTGACGTGGCTGGCTGAGGCTCAGGCCGCAGATTACGCGGGCCAGGGGGCGCGTCTCGCCCACCAGCGTGCCACCCTCGCAAGCGACATGGCGGCGGTGCAGGCGCACATCACGCTGGGGTGTCAGGCTCTGCACCTCGCGCCCGAGCTTGCCACCCTGCTTGCTGAGGGGGGCGCGGTCGAGCGTGACCTGCACACCCAACGTGCGATCGTCGCCGAACGTGAAGACCTGCTCGCTCAGTCGGCAGCGAACCAGCAGGCGATCGCGGGGGTCAATGCCGCTGCCGCGACCACCTGGGTGGTGCTCCGCGAAGCCGTGCCAGAGTTGGCGCTGCCAACTGCCATGGCATTGGAGGCCGCCACCCTGGCCACCATCGATGCGCGCTTGCAGTCCTTGCAAACGGAATGGGAAGCCACCGATGGCCCCCATAAGTTGAGCGAGATCAATCAACGGTTGGGCGGTCTCACTACCTCCATCAAGGATGCCGAAGCTTCCCACGCTGAACAAACGGCCCAGATCGACCAGTGGGCGCAATCGCTTGGCATAGCGGCCACTGCGTCTGAGCTGCCCGCCCCATCAGCCGAGGCATTCGCCGCCCAGCAACAGCGCGTCACGGACTTGCAACGTGAGCACGCTATTCTGCAAAATGCCCACGATGAATTGGCGCGCTCGCTTGCCATCGCCCCCGACACGGCGCTGGATTACGCGCAGTGTGCCCAGCGCACCGCTGAACTGCGCCACGAAGTTGCGGTCCGAAAGCAGGCCGTAGGCATCGCCGAGGCGGTTCGGCGGCGGATGATCCAAAAGGTGCTGCCCCAGACGACACAAAACATGCGCCAGTTGCTGCCGC
>JACDGC010000023.1 GCA_013815535.1 Ktedonobacterales bacterium | reverse complement strand
CGGCCTACACTCAGGAAGGAACACCGACCTCCCCCAGGGGTGGGGAGGGGGAGTTTTCGCAAGGGAACCGAAAGGAACAACGCCAATGATGTGGGGATATGATGGTTCGTGGTCATGGGGCGGCATGGCAATGATGACCGTCTCGCTGCTCTTCTGGTTAGCGATTGTCGGTCTCTTTTTCTTCTTGCTCGTGCGGTGGTTGCGTGTCGCGGCGGGTTCTGGCGCGCATCTTTTCGGCGCGGGCACGCATCCCAGTACGATGCTCTCCGCGCGTCAGCTCCTAGAACAGCGCTACGCACGGGGCGAAATCGATGAGACCACCTTCCAGCGGATGCGCGACCAGTTGACCACACCAGCATCGCAGTAACCCATCGCAGTTTCGGGAAAGGAGCAGTTTCCTCCCCGTCAAAGGAGCGGATGATGCCGCAACGTTCATTGCATCGCCTGACCCTGCTAACAGGCGTGTTCGTCGTCCTGCTGGCCGTGGGGCTGGCAGGGACCGCCTATCTGGCGCAAGCAGGCGCCACGGGAAATACACTCACAGGCGGGAGTCATGCCGCCGGCACTGGCCCGTGGAGTGGGATGATGCCCAGTGGGGGCATGATGGGCGGCACTTCCTGGTCGGCGCTCAACGCCGTCACCCCGGTCGCGACCCAAACCATCACCATGACCAATCACGATGCCTTCGCGCCGCAGGTGATTCGCGTCACGCCTGGCACGACCGTGACCTGGACGAACACGGATACGGATGCTCACACCGTCACCTTTATGCCAGGGATGCTGCACAGCGTCGCCGTCGCCAGCCAAGGCCAGTTCCAGATCACCTTCACCGCAGCGGGGACCTATGACTACCTCTGCCTCTATCACCAAGGCATGGTTGGTCGCGTGATCGTCGCTGCCTAGCCCGCACACCACACCAGATTCCAATGGGGCACCCCATTGGCAGTGCAAAGGCATGCTTCGGGCGGTGCATGCAGCGACGGTAGGGAGACGCCGTTGAGATGAGGGCGAATGCCCCCTTGACAGGGGATCGTATGATCTCAATGTACCCCCACCCAGGGGGTAGGGAAAGAAGGGGGACGCCCATGAAAGCGGAAAGCGGCGACGTGCTCAAGCGCCTGTCGTATATCGAAGGTCACCTCGGTGGGGTGCGCAAGATGATCGAAGCCGACCAATATTGCGTCGACATCTTGCGCCAAACCTATGCGGTACGCAAAGCCATCGAGAAGATGGAGGCCTTGATTTTGGAGCAGCATCTGCACAGTTGCGTCCCCGCAGGCATCAAGGAAGGCCGCGAAGAGCAGGTCATCGACGAACTCATGCAACTCTACAACCTCGCGGGCACCCGCTAGGAAGGTGATGATATGACCACAGGACAATCGGCCTCACCAGCAGCTGCCTCAGGCGCCGCGTCACCCACCACCTTGCAATTGCACGTGGGGGGTATGACGTGTGCCTCGTGCGCGCTGCGCGTGGAGAAGGGCCTCAAGAAGGTGCCAGGGGTCGCCGAAGCCGCTGTGAATCTGGCGACCGAGCGCGCGACGGTGACCTACGATCCGGCGCAAGCGGACCTCGCAACGCTGCTCACCAAGGTCGCGGCAACGGGGTACACCGCCACACCCGTCGCTGAGGCACCTGCTCCCGTCTCCAAGACCCCTCCCAGTGGGGAGGCCATGACGGAACTGGCGATCAGCGGCATGACCTGCGCGAGCTGTGTGCGCCGTGTCGAAAAGGCGCTGGGCAAGGTACCTGGTGTCAGCCTCGCCAACGTCAATTTGGCGACCGAACATGCCACCGTCACCTTCGATCCGATGATTACGGGGATGAGTGACTTTGTCGGTGCGGTGAACAAAGCGGGCTACGACGCGACGGAGCTCCTTCCCGCCGCCGATGTAACCGATGATGACCTCTTTGACGCTGCGGCTCCCGATGCGGAAACAATTCGCCGACAAACCGACCTGGCGCTGCGCCAGCGCAAGCTGCTGATCGGCGTCGGGTTGACCTTGCCCGTGCTGCTTTTGAGTATGCTGGCGATGAACCGCTTTCCCGGTGAGAATTGGCTGCTGTTGGCCCTCACGGCCCCAGTGTGGGGCTACGTCGGCTGGGATTTCCATGCCACCGCCTGGCGGGTCATCCGCCACTTCGGCGCGAACATGGATGTGCTGGTGAGCCTGGGGTCCACGGCGGCCTTCCTGATGAGCATCGTGGCGACCCTCGCGCCGCAGGTCGTCGGCGATGTCACCTTCTATGACACCACCGCCCTCATCATCACCCTCATTTACCTGGGCAAATATCTTGAAGCCCTGGCCAAGGGTCAGGCGACCGATGCCATCCGCAAGTTGGCCGGGCTACGTGCCACAGTGGCGCATGTCCTCCGCAACGGCCAGGAAGTCGATATCCCCGTGGCGCGGGTGCGCGTCGGCGAGGAACTGCTGGTGCGGCCCGGCGAGAAGATCCCCACCGATGGCGTGGTGCTTGCCGGGGCCTCCGCCGTGGATGAGGCCATGCTGACGGGCGAGAGCCTGCCCGTCGAAAAAGCGACGGGCGATGTCGTCATCGGCGCGACGATCAACACCACCGGGGCGTTGCGGATGCGCGCCACCAAGGTCGGCAAGGATACCATGCTGGCAGGCATCATCCGTCTGGTGGAACAAGCCCAAGGCTCGAAAGCGCCCATTCAGCGGTTGGCCGACACCATCGCGGGGGTCTTCGTCCCGGCGGTGCTGGGCATTGCGGCGTTGACGCTCGTTGCCTGGACAATCGCGGGGGCGTTCGGCTGGCATCCGCCCATGATCGGCATGCCGGGGATGGCCGACCTGGCGGCGAAGCCGTGGATTACCGCCCTCGTTGCCGCCATCGCGGTGCTGGTGGTGGCCTGCCCCTGCGCGCTGGGCCTAGCGACGCCGACGGCGATTATGGTCGGCACCGGGCAAGGGGCGGAAGCGGGCATCCTCATCAAGGGCGGCGCGAGCCTGGAACGGCTCGAAACCGTGACGGCGGTGGTCCTGGACAAGACCGGCACCATCACGCAAGGCAAGCCCGCCCTCACCGATGTGGTGCTGACCCCAGACGCTGTGTTTGGTGAAGACGAACTGCTGCGCTGGGTCGCGGGGGCGGAAAACGCCTCCGAGCATCCGCTGGCCCGCGCCATCGTCGCCGGAGCGCAGGCGCGGGGGGCCGCGCTCCCCGTCGCGACCGACTTTGCCGCCATTCCCGGCGGCGGGGTGCGGGCGCAGGTGGAAGAGCACCACCTCTTCATCGGCACCCGCACGCTGCTGGGTGAGCAGCATATTGCCAGCACGCCCCTCGAAGACGCCGCGCAAGCGCTGGAAGCGGAGGGCAAGACCGCGATGTTCGTCGCGGTTGATGGTGCGCTGGCGGGGATGGTCGGCGTTGCCGACACCCTCAAAGTGGGTTCAGCCGAGGCCATCGCGCAGTTGCAGGCGCAGGGCGTCACAGTCTGGATGATCACGGGCGACAACCGCCGTACCGCCGCGAAGGTCGCCGCCGAGGTGGGCATCCCCGCTGAGCACGTGCTGGCCGAGGTGCTGCCCGGTGACAAAGCGGCACAAGTCCAGCACCTGCACGATCTAGGCGCGGTAGTCGCCTATGCGGGTGACGGCATCAACGATGCCCCAGCCCTCGCCAGCGCGGATGTGAGCATCGCGATGGGGACCGGCTCCGACATCGCCATGGAAGCGGCGGACATCACCCTGGTCAAGGGCAATCTGCGCAGCATCGGCACCGCCGTGCGTCTCTCCCATGCGACCATGAACACGATTCGGCAGAATCTCTTCTGGGCCTTTGGTTACAACGTCATCTTGATTCCCCTGGCCATCGCTTCACCAGCGGTGCCCTTCCTGCGGGAGCAAGCGCCGATCTTCGCGGCAGCCGCGATGGCGCTTTCTTCGGTTACTGTGGTCAGCAATTCGCTCCGTCTGCGCCGCTTCAGCACAACGGCGTAGCGGGACGATGCTGGCAGATCCCATGGGGTCTGCATATATGCGTCAACCTCTGGGGGTGCAAACCCCCACCACCGAAAGGACCCTATCATCATGGCACAGCCTCAGACCATCACCCTCGCCGTCCCCGATGTTTCGTGCGAGCACTGCGTCAAGACCGTCAGCGGCGCGTTGAATGAGCAGCCCAGCGTACAAGACGTGAACGTGGACCTCGACACCAAGACCGTCAGCTTCGCCTATGATCCCCAGCAGGTCTCGCTCGACACGCTGGAAGCGGTCCTTGATGAGGCGGGCTACACCGTCGCCAAGTAATTCTGGGACGCTACGGGGGCATCTGGGAACAGATCCCAGATGCCCCACTTTCCGCTATGAGACAGCAGCGGTGCTGCCCTGTTGGCGCCAGCCAGCAGTCGTGATTTGCTGGGCGGCGCAACGCCACCCCTGCCATGATGCAGGCACCTGTGCCAAGGGAGGAACCGCATGAAGACGATCACCGTTCCCATCGGGGACTGCAATTGCGCCAGTTGTGGGCGCGATCTCGAAAAGCGCCTGGGCACGTTTTCGGGGATCGCCCAAGTCGCTGCCAATTATGTGACCCAGACCGCGACGATTTCCTATGATGAGGCGCATCTGAGTGTGGCGCATCTGCGCGAGCTGGTACAGGATTGCGGCTTCGGCTGTGGCGAACCGCTCACGCTCACCGCCTATCGTCCTGATGCTGGGGCAGCGGGTACGGCGGTGGCCATCGCACCTCCAGCTGACCGGGCCCATCCCACAACGCCACCCACTGAGCCAGTAATGGCTCCGCATGGGACGATGGCAGCAGGTGGGGGCGGCATGATGCATGACATGAGCGACCCTCTGATGGCAGCGGCAATGGAAGCCGACATGCGCCGCCGCTTCTGGATCGCCCTGGCTTTCACCATCCCCATCGTCCTCTATTCGTCGCTGGGTACCTCGGTGCTGCATCTCCATCTGCCCCTCCCCTTTGGCGTGCCGCGCAACTGGCTGTTGTTGGTGCTGGCCTCGCCCGTGGTCTGGTACTGTGGCTGGCTCTTCCACAGCGGGGCGTGGCGGGCGCTCCGCAATCGCACCCTTGACATGAATGTGCTGGTGAGCCTGGGCGTGCTGGTGGCGTATCTTTTCAGCGTTTTCGCCACCCTCTTCGCGCCACAGGTCGAGACCAGTTTCGACGCGGCGGCGATGCTCGTCACCTTCGTCCTCTTCGGTCACTGGATGGAGATGCGCAGCCGGCGTGGGTCCTCGGATGCGCTGGGTGCCCTGTTGCGGCTGGCTCCGGCGCAGGCCAACCGCATCGCTGCCAGCGGTACGGTGCAGACGGTGCCGGTCGAGCAGGTGGCGGTCGGCAATCTGTTGTTGCTGCGCCCCGGCGAGAAGGTGCCGGTCGATGGCACCGTCGAGCAGGGCAGCAGTGCCATCGATGAAAGCATGGTCACCGGCGAGAGCCTGCCCGTTGAGAAACATACCGGAGATACCGTCATTGGGGGCACGGTGAATGGCTCCGGGTCGCTGCGCTTCCGTGCGACCAAGGTCGGCAGCGAGACGGCGCTGGCCCAGATCGTGGCGCTGGTGCGGATCGCGCAGAACTCCAAGGCCCCGGCGCAGCGGTTGGCCGATCAGGCAGCGGAATGGCTGGTGCTGCTGGCCGTCGGTGCGGGGTTGCTCACCTTCCTCATCTGGTTCTTCGTCATCCATGCCACGGCGCTCTTTGCCCTGACGCTGGCCGTCACCGCCATCGTCATCGCTTGCCCCGATGCCCTCGGCCTCGCGACGCCCACCGCCGTGGCGGTGGGTACCGGCGTCGGTGCTCGGAATGGCATCCTCATCAAGAATGCCACCGCACTCGAACAAGCCGCGCGCATTGGGGCCATCGTCTTCGACAAGACCGGGACGCTCACCGCAGGCAAGCCCGTCGTCACCGATCTGGTCGTAGCGGCGGGGCAGACCCAGGACCTCACGGCAGATCAATTATTGGCCCTCGCCGCCGCCGTTGAGGCGGACTCGGAGCATCCCCTGGCCCGCACCATCGTGACTGCCGCCACTGAGCGCCACCTACCCGCCCTGACCAGCCAGGGATTCGCGGCGATCCCTGGTGGGGGCGTGTGTGCGCAGGTCGCGGAGCATGCCGTGGTCATGGGGACCCCCAAACTGCTGGCCGAGCAGGGGGCCACGTTGAGCGCGACTGACCAAGCACGCCTGGCGGCCTTGCAGGCGGAGGGCAAGACCGTCATGGCCGTAGCGCGTGATGGGGCGGTCATCGGTCTCATTGCCGTCGCGGATCAGATCCGCCCCACCTCAGCGGAGGCCGTGGCTGCCCTCCAGGACTTGGGCATTCAGGTGGCCTTGCTCACCGGCGACAATCAGCGCACGGCGGCGGCGGTCGCGCGGGAACTGGGCATCGAGCGCGTCTTCGCCGAGGTGCAGCCCGCCGACAAGGCGCACTATGTGCAGCAATTGCAAGGCGAGGGCTTCTTCACTGCGATGGTGGGTGATGGCGTCAATGATGCCCCAGCGCTGGCTCAGGCGGATCTGGGCATCGCCATCGGCGCGGGGACGGGCGTCGCCATCGAGACAGCCGCGATTGTGTTGATGCGGAGCGACCCGCTCGATGTGCTGGCAGCTATTCGCCTTTCTAAAGCGACGGTAGCGAAGATGCGCCAAAACCTCTTCTGGGCGGCCTTCTACAACCTCATCGCCATTCCCATTGCGGGCGGCATCCTCTATCGCCCACTGGGGTTGTTGCTCAATCCGGCCATCGCGGCCCTGGCGATGAGCGCCAGTTCCATCACCGTCGCGACGAATGCCGTCCTGCTCAAACGCATTGAAAGGCATTTGCATACGGCCACCCACGAGCACGAGCAAACCGTGCCGGAGTCACAGTGACTCCGCTGAAGCGCCCGTTGTCCAACGTGGCGCGTCGTGAACTGCATGGATGAGCGATGCCTGCCCGTGGTCTGGTGTTCCGCGCAGGGACCGTCGCGGGGAGTTGCTACCTCTGAAAAGACGTGTGGGGTGGGCGCCTTAGAAAGAGCACGATGTGGCCTGATCCCACCTTCGTTTGACACCGTTCATGGCATGTTTGTCGTGATGAGATGGTGCATGACGATAGCCAACGGTACCGGAAATATCCCAAATGTCGTATGCGTCTCGCCATTATCTGTGGCAAAGCAAGGAAGTGCCGCACATCGCTGCGAGACGAGTGAGGCAGGGAGGGAGCGTGTGCTAACCATGTCAAAACGTAGTCTAGATTAAAGGTTCTTGCCCAGGTTTGGTGACTCTGCTCGCTCGCTGAATCGAAAGCAAATACCCACGCAGTTGTAAAACCGAGGGTGTCTGTGTCTCTACTAAGAGAAACACTTTTAGAGGTGCTACGAGCACTATGAGTCATTCATGTTTCCACCAGAATTAGCTCATCTCGGCTTTAGCTCCTCTACCCGTCGAGGAATACGGTATATCTTGCCACCGAGTCTCCCTATTTCCTCAGGCACTTTCCTTATGGGAAGTGACGCCTCGACTGATCCTGACGCTCGCTCGGACGAGTCGCCTCCCCATCAGGTGACGCTCCCCACCTATTACCTGGGCGTTTATCCGGTAACGGTTGCTGAGTATGCCTGTGCGCTCGCATCTCACCCGCATTGGCCACCTCCCGTGAATTGGCGCAGCCAATCATCCCATCCAACGCATCCCGTATCGGCGTTAACATGGGTCGAAGCCTGGCGCTATACGCGCTGGCTTACCACGATTTCCCAGCATGCTTGGCGACTCCCGAACGAAGCCGAATGGGAAAAAGCGGCACGCGGGAACGATGGGCGAATCTATCCGTGGGGCAATCGCTTCGATGCCTATCGGGCAAATTGCTTCTCCCAAGGCGAGACTCGTGCCACGATGACTCCAGTCAATCAGTATCCTGCTGGGAGGAGTCCCTACGGTATGCTTGACATGTGCGGGAATGTGAGCGAATGGCTCAGCACGATCTGGAACAAGAAGCACTTTCGCTATCCCTATGAGAGCACCGATGGCAGAGAAATCCTGAACACCCATGCTTCATTTCGCTGCATGCGGGGGGGATGCTATCTGTTTCCACCGTCACTTGTACGAACGACCGCGCGCCACTCCTTTGATATTACCGACCGTTTTGATTGGTTGCATGGGCTACGCCTGGCAAGTTCTTCTCCCCCATCTCGATGCTCGCGAGATGAAACAGCGTCAGTCGCTAATGAACGGCTGGGCGGGTCATCCCATGGGCAAGGCCAAGCATATTGACCTTGCCCCAGTTTGATGGAGTGGGCGAAGAGTCGGAAGATATCGCGGTTTGCTCGGAGTGCGCCGGACTTTGGCAGCCGAGCGCGGAATGCAGACGTTGGCGGTGGTCAAAGACCTCTAGGTACGCAAAGAGAATCGTCCTGGCCTCCTGATAGGTCGCAAAGACGTGGTGGTCGGCACACTCCATCTTGAGGGTGCCCCACACCGAATCCATGAGGGCATTGTCCCAACAATTGCCTTTGCGGCACATGCTGAGGGTCATGCCGTGCTCCATCAGCCGCGCGCGATAAGGGCCACTGGTCTACTGGCTGCCCCGGTCGCTGGGATGAATGCGGCATCAGCAGGCTGGCATCGACCAAGTGTCCTCTGTAAAGCAGTAACAACCAAGCTCTCATCTCGCACAGCACTCATCGCCCAGCCGACCAGCATACGCGCGGAGCCATCCACGATCCCCGCTAGATACAGCCAGCCCTGCTGCGTCCAGACGCCGGTGCTATCCGCCACCCATGTCTCGTTGGGTCGCTGTGCCTGAAAGTTCCGCAGCAACCCGTTGACCGCGACTGGGTGGCGATGCTGGCTGTCGGTGGTGCGGACGCGACGCGGTTTGGGAGACACGCGCAGTCCGGCACAGCGCATCAAGCGCGCTCCCCACTTACGTCCGCATCGGATGCCGTGCTGGGGCAATGCCGCATGCACGCGCGGACTGCCGTACACTCCGCGTCTCTCCCAGCAAATCTGGTGGAGCGGCTGGCTGAGCTGGTCATCGGCTACCTGGCGCGCGCTCGGCTGGCGCTTCCGCCAGGCGTAGGAGCCCCTCTCGGCGACATGCACGACACAGGCCGCTCACGGGAAACTCCTTCTGGTGCTGAGCCAGGAAGGCCTACCTCAGCGCGGGGGCTGCCAAAAAATAGCCGCCGCCTTCTTGCGGATGTCCCGCTCTTGCCGAAGAAGGTGGAGTTGATCCGGTTTCATGGAGTCACCGAACTTGGAGGATCACGATTGCCGCTGCTCGAAAGCAAGAGGGCTGACATACCCCAAAGATGAATGGCGGCGTTGCCGATTGTACCAGATTTCGATGAACTCGAAGATGGCTTGGCGTGCTTGCGTGTGCGATTTCCCGGCATGCCGATCCGTGCACTCCCCTTTCAAGGTGGCATTGAAGGATTCCATCATCGCGTTGTCATAGCAGTCCCCCTTGCGGCTCATGCTCCCCCGAATCCCCCACGACGCGAGGAGCGCCCGATAGGTCGTGCTCGTCTAGTGACTGCCGCGATCCGAATGCTGCAGCAGCCCCGCCTCCGGTTGGCGATGGGCCAAGGCCATCTGCAACGCCTGTCGGACCAGCCCTTCATCCCGTTGAGCAGCCATTGCCCAGCCCACCATGAGACGGCGGTAGACATCGAGAACCAGCGCCACATACAGCCAGCCTTCCTGGGTCCAGACGCCCGTCATGTCGGCCACCCATTTTTCATTGGGCTGCCTCGCCGTGAAGTCACGCGCCAGCTCATTGGGAGCGATCGGATAAAGGTGCTGACTATCCGTGGTACGGCAGCGATGGCGCGGTCGTCGCGCTGACAGGTGCTGGTGGTGCATCAAACGGATGACCCGTTTCCGCCCACACTGGATGCCCTGGGCTGGTAATTCGGCATGGAGGCGTGGACTCCCATAGGTCTGCCGACTTCGGTGATGCAGACGCGCCATCTCCTCACCTAACCCCCTATCCGCTTGCTGGCGCTGGCTGGGCTGGAGGCGTTTCCAGGCGTAGTAGCCGCTGACCGACACCTGCAACGTCTGGCAGAGAGGGACAATGGGATAGCTCATGGCACACTCGGCAATCACGGCATCCCTCCTGGCAGATTTCCCCGTGAGAAGATCGCTCTCGTTTTTTTGAAGATATCGCGTTCTTGCTGGGCCAGAGCCAGTTCACGTCGGAGACGGCGGATTTCTTCTTCCTGGCTGGTCTGATGTCCGCTCCTGGGAAACGCCTCGGTTCCCTGCTTCTTCGCTTGTTGGCACCAGTGCGACAACACGCTGTCGGAGATCCCGAGATCGCGGGCGACCTGGTTCATACTTTTGCCGCTCGTTTGAACCAGGGCGACCGCTTCTTCTTTACATTCCTTTGCGTAAGTCCGTTGCTGTCGTGGCATACTTTCTCCCCGCTGGTTGGTAGTATACCAAGTTCGCCAACTCTACAAAAGTGGATCAAATCCAAGATCATTTTCCCGGCGCAAGCGGCGCACCTCTTCTTCGAGGTCGCTTTGGTGGCCTTTGCCAGGAAAGGCGTCGTCTCCACTGGCCCGCAGCTCTGTGCGCCAGCGATACCGGACGCTATCGGAAATGCCGAGTTCTTTGGCGAGCGTGATGCAACTTTTGCCGCTCGTTTCCAATAGCCGCACCGCTTCTTGCGTGAATTCAGGAGGAAACGCTCTGGGGGTTGTCGCAGGATGGGCCTCGCTCTTGGTGAGGAGGATACCATCCGACTCTTTCATAACTCCATCAAACCGGGTCAAGGTCATCCAGGTTGATAGTAGAGCGTACTGCGCGGGAGCGCGAGCAGGTCGGCCTGTTGGCTCACGGGAAGCCCCCTCTCGTTCCACTCAATGAGGGCTTGACGCTCGCTCCGACTCAAGGTCCTGACAAGATTTTTTTCAGCCACGTCGGTTGGGTCGTCAACCGTCCGATTTCGGCAAAGAGGGTTTCGCGTTCTTGCTGCCACGCTCGCTCTCGTACCACCTGTTCTTGCGCGTGTTGGTCCCCAAAGAGTGTGGGTAATCCGGCGAGGGCCAGTTCGCGCCAATGGTACAGCACCGTTTTCGGCACCCCATATTCGGAGACCAGCTGCCCCACCGTTTTGGTTTCTCGCAGCATCTCCTGCACTACCTGCGCCTTAAACTCGGCAGTATACTGTTTTCGTCTTGTCGTTCCCATCAACCAACCTGTCCCGTAGTCTTGCCCCAATGTTTGTCCAACTTCTCTGGGTCATTATAGATGCGGATGAACCACAAAAGTGGTTCAAGTCCACACCACACCTTCCTTCAATCGGAAGAGCGAGTTGAAATGGTCATCATTGACCTTGGCATTCAATCAATCCCATTTTCCAATTACATATTTTTATGTACGAGAAGCATTTCTACTCAGAAATCCGAAAAGCCATATAGAGAAAGAACAGGTTACTCATAAAATCGAGGAGAATGATGGCGCCACTTCGCAAGTTCACGACCTATCCCTCTTTTGCACCTAATGTGACGTGTTCATAATTCAAAGCGCTGATTTACCTGCTATAATTTGATACAGTTATAAGAGACAAACACGCTTAATATTTATATAAATATTAAGCGTGTTTGTCTGAAGGTGAGTGGGAGGATCCGTCACATGCCTTCTATCGGCATCATTGTGCTTATCGGGATCATTGCCTTATTGGTTGTTGGGGCAATCAGTAACGCCAACACCAAGCGCCGAAGATATCGCTGTCTCATCTCTCCTTTCCCAGAGGTGCATTCCAGTGCCGCGAGCAATTCCACCGCTCCTGTGAATGCTATGCCATGGACTACCGATGCTGGACTGCGCATCTTCTTGAGTCATAGCAGTTCCGACAACTCATTTGGATTCCAGTTGGCGGCCGACCTCCGTCATGCGTTAGGTGGCGAAGAGGCGAGCGTCTGGTACGATGCCTTTGGCGGGTTGCAGGCCGGCGACCTCTGGCCTGAGCGGATCGAACGCGAATTGAGCAGCCGCGACATCTTTCTCCTATTGCTGTCTCCCAAAGCAATCGCGTCAAAATGGGTGCAAGATGAGTTGCGGATGGCCTGGATGCAGAAGAACTCGGCCAGTGGTGAGAGCAAGGTTATCATTCCTCTCTTACTCGCACCCTGTGAAGTACCAGCATATCTAGCCATGTTCCAGTTCGTCTCGTTTGTGTCACCGCGCCCGTATGTTGAGGCGTTGGCGGAATTACTCCAGGCGCTCCGAACCAGCAGATCTCGTACTGCACAAATGGAGCAGCGACCACTGATACCGGTCGGATTGCCCTTTGATGAATCGCTCTTGCCGGTTCCCCCATTTTTTATTGGGCGTGAAGCAGATCTGGCCTGGACGATGCAACATATGCGGGCAGGAGGAACGACGGCCATCACGGCGCTTGAGGGTCTGGGGGGTATTGGCAAGACGGCGCTGGCGGCGGTCGCGATACAGCAGTTGCGGCGGGATGGAGCATTTCCAGATGGAATCGTAGTGGTTCTCTGCCAGGATCTCGTCGATCCTGCTGAGATCCTCATCCAGGTGCTCACCCGTTTCGATCCATACCGAAAAGCGCCTCAGGAGGTGACGCTCGCTGATTTGGCTCGCAGGGCGACGCATATGCTCAAAGGCAAGAGGGCTCTGGTTGTGTTGGATAACGTGGAACCCCGGCTTCCCATAGCTACGGTGATCAGTCCGTTTCAGACTGCTGAACTGACACTGCTGCTGACGGCACGCCAGGCATTGTCTATGGAAATCGTGCCGCACGGCAGTGGGAGAATCCTCGATCTGCTGTCTCCTGAGGAGGCTCTGGAATTGTTTGCGTGGGCCCTCGGTCGGAAACATGCCGATGCCCTCAATGTTGCGGAGCACGCAGCTGCAGTGCGGATTGTTGCCGCACTTGGGCGCCATACATTGGCAGTGCGGCTTGCAGGGGCTTACGCTTCTAACATGGGTAGAGATCTGGCAGTATTAGCTAGCGAGCTAGAACATGACCCATTGGAAGTGCCTGGTGAGACACCGCGGGGCGTGGCACTGATTTTGTCGCGCAGTACGGCTGCCCTTCCAGAAGGCTCCCGGCAGCTTTTCGCCGGTAGTGCGACATTTGCTGCCCCAGAATTTGGCCGGCAGGCGGCGCTGACCCTGGCGCAAGGGCTTGGGCAAGTGAATCCGCAAACGAACGTAGATCTGTTGGTGGTGCGAGCGCTAGCTGAAAAATCGTTCAGCGCTGGATTTCCCGAGAAAGCTGATCGTGAGCGGCTGCGTCTGCATCCCTTAGTGCGAGCGTTCGCGATGGATCTCTTGCTACGGTGGCCTGAGCGCGAGCAATACCTCGCGGCGTTCCTCGTGGCGCAACACTTTGCCACATATGCTGACGACTTCCAGGCCGACTACCCTGTCCTGGCGATGGATGAGAGAAATCTGACTGGTGCACTCGAATGGGCCCAAGCTCATGAGCAAAGGAAACTCATTGTCGCACTTGCATTTGGAATGCGGTTGTTCTGGGACGGTCGAGCGCGCTATCAGGATGGACTCTCCTTCCTTCCGCAAGCCATCGCGGCAGCGAAGGAAAATCAGGCAGATGACGAGACACAAATACCCCGTCTACAGCTTGCGGAATTGCAACTCGTATATGGGAGAATTCTCATGTACAGTGGTCAGTTGGTGGCAGGGGAGGCCATTCTCCAGCAGGGCTTGGGAGATTTTCGTCGTGAACAAGATCGACGAGGCGAGGAGGAGACCCTCACGGCACTGGGCGACATAGAGAAGTTCCGTGGACACTACGAGGAAGCGAAGGGCTATCTCCAACGGAGCCTGACTATCGCCGATGAAATAGGCGATCGGCAAAATAAAGGTGTGGTGCTAAGCATCTTAGGGCACATCGCCCTGCGACAAGGGCACTACGATACCGCTGAGAGCTATCTGCAACAGGCTCTGATCATCCGGCACGAGATAGATGATCGGCAAGGGGAGGGCGTGGATCTTGGCACACTCGGCCAGGTTGAGCTTTTTCGTGGGCAGCCTGAGGCGGCAGAAAACTATTTGCAACAAAGTCTCTTGATCCTTCGTGAGATAGGCGACCGATCAAGTGAAGGTGCAGTTTTAGGGATCCTGGGGCAGGTCGCACTGCGACGGGGACAATTTGCGGTAGCCGATGAGTATTTACAGCAAGGTCTGGCGATTATCCGCGAAATAGGCGACCGGCAAGATGAGGCATCGCAATTAAGTGTCATGGGGCAGGTCGCATTGCGGCGTGGGCGATACGCGGAAGCGGAAAAGTATCTCCAGCAGAGCTTGGCGATGTCACGAGACATCGGCGATCGGCATAACGAAGGGGTGGTACTGAGTGTGCAAGGGCAAAAAGCACTGCGGTGTGGACAATATGAGGCGGCAGAGAGCTTGCTAAGACAGATTCTCGCTATTCGCCGCGAGGTGGAGTCGCTACAAGGAGAAGGGGTCGATCTTAGTTTACTGGGGCAGGTCGCACTGCAGCATGGTCAATACGAAGTTGCGGAGCACCTGCTTCACCAGGCGCTGGATACTCACCTTTCTACTGGGGATCGGCGATGGGAGGCGCGGACGAAATGCGCTCTCGGACATCTCGCAGAAGCACGAGATGATGTAGCGCAAGCCGATATCTGGTATCGAAGCAGCCTGACACTCGCAATTGAAAGGATGCTTGGTCCGGAATGTGCTGAAGCGCAATTCGCGTTGGGATGTTTGCTCAGTATACAACATATCCATCATGAAGAGGGATGCTTGTTGCTGCGCGAAGCAGCGCGGGTATTCAACGAAATGGGCCTGCCGGAGGCCGAAGAGGCTCGTGTAGCTGTGAAACAGTTTGGGTGCGCAGATGCTCAGGTAAGAGTAAATGAATAATAGCACATTGTGGTTGAGCCATCGTGATTACGAACAAGCCGACGTGGGTTAGTGGCTTGCCCAAAATGGGACAGGATTGGGGCCTGGCAACGCCTAGGTGACCAGGGTTCACCCCGGCAAAACCCGGTGGAGAAGACCTGGACTTTCCCCACTCCAGGGGAGTTATACAGCCACCTCTTTGACAAGGATCTCGCAAAGAGAAATACTCATATTGCGTATTTCTTCTAGCACATGAATAGAAAAGGCACTGGATCTGCTAAATGATCCAGTGCCAGAGGAAAAATGAGCTGTTATGTTTGGCCCCGCCTACTCGGAGTGACATGCTCGTTCAAGGCGAACATATCACTCAAGCCCAGGAACCACGCCATTCCCACCATAAAGAATTTCTGAGATACGCTAATAGCGTATCTCAGAAATCACCACCAGAGGATGCAACCATGGACGACGAAACCAGGGAATATAACGAATGGGCGCACCGCATTTCTACCCAAGGCACCAAACAGATTCCGGGGGTGCAACTCACCTTATTCGAGCAATTTTCGATTCGCCGCACCTGGCATGAAGGCGAATGGTGGTATAGCTTGGTGGATTGCATGGTGCCATTGTCGGGGACACCGAACCCGGCCCGCTACTGGATGGATCTGAAAAAGCGCATGCTGTATGAGGAAGAAGTCAATGTGACCACCTTGGGGGTATTGATCCTCAAACTCCCCACTCAACGCGGTCAAATGCGAGCAACCGACTGCGCCAGCGCGGAGATATTGCTGCGCGTCGTGCAATCCGTTCGGTCGCCCAAGGCGGAGCCGTTCAAGGTGTGGCTGGCGCGCGTCGGTGCGCTGGTGATGGACGACCAGGCGGAACACACCGAGCGTGTTTCGCACCGCACCCGGCTCTACTATTTCGACCGTGAACTGCACGATGTTGCCACCGACCATGGCGTCGCTTCACCCCGCGAACATGCGGCGCTCGATGATGCGAACTGGGCAGGGTTGTATCTGGTCAGCGGTGAAATCGACTTGATCCGCACCTATCGACCTGGTCGCTTCCCCGCTGACTTAGAGGCGACGATGGGCAGTACCGAACTCGGTGCCAATATCTTTCAACGGGTGTTGGCGAAACAAGTGATTGCTGACCGGAATCTCCATGGCATTGGCCCGATTGCTGGGGCGGCGCGGGATGTGGGGCAGGCGGTGCGTGAGGCGCTGGCACAAACCGGGACCGCCATGCCCGAAGATATGCCGCAATACCCACCCCTGATGCCGGGCGAATGGATGCCCCCCGATCACCCCAGCCGGATTGATTGGGATGCCCCCGCTGAGATCGCGGGTGCCAACGACGACGGCCCGGATATCCCCTTCATCGAGATTGTCGCTCCGGAATAAGAACC
>JACDGC010000572.1:947-3423 GCA_013815535.1 Ktedonobacterales bacterium | reverse complement strand
CCCCGAGGCACTGCGCCACGCAGTCGTCGCCAAGAATCAGCCCATCCTACGCGCGACGCTGTCGTCCTATCGGCACCAGATCGCGGCGGCCCTGGTGCGTGATGATGCGGTAGCGGTGAATCATCGGTTGGCAGCGATGCTGGCGAGCTATTGCGACATCCTCTTCGCCGTGAATCGCCAGCCGCACCCTGGCGAAAAACGCCTGATCGCCTTCGCTGAGCACCACTGCCCACAGCGCCCGCCCGCCATGGCCGCCGACCTCCGCCAGGTGCTCGCCGCAGGCGCGACGATGGACCCCACCCTGCTGGGCCACCTGGACCGCGCTCTCGATGGGCTAGATGCCCTATTGATGGCTGAAGGGTTGCTCGCCTGACGCGCGGGGAGAGCGAGATTACCTGAGAGGAGGTATAGCCGATGCCGCCACGATTGAGCCTGCTCTGCGGCTTGCCAGGGGCAGGCAAAACCACCCTGGCTCGGCGCATGGAAAGCGAGTTGGGCGTGATGCGCCTCTGTCCGGATGAGTGGCTGATTGATTTGGGCATCACCCTGTGGGATGAAGCCACGCGGGGGCGATTGGAGCAGCGCCTGACGCTCTTGGCGCTCTCGCTCTTGCAGCGCGGCCAGAGCGTCGTGCTGGAATACGGCTTTTGGTGGCGCTCTGAACGCGACCAAAAGCGCGCCGAAGCCCACGCCAGCGGGGCCGAAATCGCTCTCTATTACCTCAACCCACCACCAGAGGAACTGTGGCACCGGTTGAATGCACGCAACCAAGCTGGCCAGCCAGGGAATGTCACCATTAGGCGTGACGTATTGGAGGAATGGAAAACGCTTTTCCAGGCCCCTGATGCGGCTGAGTTTGCCCTCTTCGATAAAGCGAGCGAGGTGGTTGATCCGCGCTTGCACCCCCTCTGACACGTGAGGGAATTCGCTCCCGTCTCGTCCGATTCATGCTGCCCCACCTCATAGACTGCTGCGCTCGTGCTGCCGCAGTGCGGTACAATGTCTGGGGTCAATCTCACTGTGAAGGATAGGGTGAACACACATGGCGCATGCGACCGAATTGCGCGGCAAGCGGGTGGCCCTGATCGGCTTGGGCATCGAGAGCATGGCGCTGGCACGGTTTGCCGCGCATGAAGGCGCGACCAGCCTCACCGCCACAGATAACCGCAGCACCGAGGCCGTGGCCGCCAATATGGCCGCCCTGGCCGATCTGCCAGTGCCCATCAGCATGCTGGCTGGCGGCTTTCAAGAAGCGGCCTGGGCGGATGCCGATGTCATCTTCGTCAGCCCGGGCATCACGCCTGGCTTCGAGATTCGCGTGCCAGGGATCGACGAGGCAGCGGCGCGCGGTGCCATCATCTCGAACCATACTCAGTTGCTCTTTGAGCGCTGCCCCGCGCCGATCATTGGCATCACCGGCAGTTCGGGCAAGACCACCACCACCAGCATCATCGGTGAGATGCTGCACGCACAGGGCGGACGGCGGGTATTGGTCGGCGGCAACATCGGCATCCCCTTGATCAACGAGATCGGTGCGCTCACCGCTGCGGATGTGGTGGCATTGGAGCTGAGCGAGGTGCAATTGGCACGCGTGCACACCAGCCCACACGTCGGTGCCATCACCAACATCACGCCGGATCATCTGGACCGCTACGGCACCTTCGAGCGCTACATCCAGGCGAAACGCCAGATCGTGCGCGCGATGACGCCAGATGATTATGCCATCCTTAACTTGGAAAACACTCCATCACGCGAATCCGCTGCATTTACACACGGGCAGGTACTCCATTTCAGCAGCCAACGTCAGGTGGAACTGGGGGCGGATGTGACGGGGGGTGACATCTGGCTGCGGCTGCCAGGCCGTGCCCCCATCCGCGTCTGTGGCGCGGATGAGACGCCACTGCTGGGCCTGCACAATGTCGAGAACATCCTGGTCGCCTGCATCGCAACGGGACTGATGGGCGTGGAACCCGCAACGATGGCGGGGGTCATCCGCAGCTTCCGGGGGGTGCACGACCGACTGGAATTCGTGCGCGAGTGGCATGGGGTGCGCTTCTATGATGACAGCATCGCCACCTCACCCAGCCGCGCCATGGCTGGCTTGCGCGCTTTCACCACACCGATTTTGCTGGTGGCAGGCGGCAAGAATAAAGAGCTGCCGTGGGATGATTTCGCCAAGCAGATCGTCCGGCGCGTCCGTGCCGTGACGGTGATGGGCGTCTCATCCGACTTCATCTTGACCGCCATCGAGGCCGCGCAGGCAACCATTCCCCCTGCCGAACAGCAGTTGCGGCAGGTCATCCGCGTCACCAGCATCGAAGAAGCGGTGGCACGGCTCGCAGCGACCGCGACCACGGGCGACACCGTGCTGCTCTCGCCGGGGTGCGCCAGCCACGATATGTTCACGAACTATGAAGAACGCGGGCGACGCTTCGCTGACGCCGTGCGCGCCCTACCGGAGTGACCCCCATGGCTG
>JACDGC010000572.1:0-937 GCA_013815535.1 Ktedonobacterales bacterium | reverse complement strand
ACCCAAGAAGCATGAAAGCCAAAAAAGAGGCCCTGCATCTGATGCGACGAGGCATGGATATGGCGGGCCAATGGCGGCACGAAGAGGCCCTGGGCCACTTTGACCGCGCGCTGGCCCTCACCCCCACCGGGCGCTTCGCCCGCATGGCACTCGAATTGAAGCTGGCCACCCTCCGCACGCTGGGCCGCGCCGCCGAAGCCGACGCGCTGCGCGACCTGGGCGTCGGCGAGATGCCCGCCCACACGAAAACCACGAAGTCCCGTGAGGAGCACAACGAAAAGGAAGAGCAGCATGACGGCTGATGAGGCATTCGTTCAATTCCCCGTGCTGACCACACCACGTCTGACCCTGCGCGAATTGGAACCGGGGGACACCGAGGCATTCTTCGCCATCCTATCGAATGAGGAGGTGATGCGCTACTATGGCAGCGCGCCACATCTGACAAGCGAGCAGACGCGCGACTTCATCATGCGCCTGCATGGATGGTACACCGCGCAACAGGGCATCCGCTGGGGCATCACGCGGCAGGGAGATGCGCGCATCATCGGCACATGTGGCCTGTTCCACTTCGACGAGGGCTTTCATCGCGCAGAGATTGGCTATGACCTGCACCCCGACGTTTGGAGCCAGGGCATCATGAATGAGGCGGCAAAGGCCGTCATTACCTATGGCTTCGCCACGCTGGGGCTGCACCGCATCGAGGCCAATATTGACATGGCCAACGCACGCTCACAAAAGCTATTACTCAAGCTCGGCTTCACCTACGAGGGTATGCTGCGCGAACGCTTCGTTGGGCGCAACGGATTCGAGGACGAACACTATTTTGGCTTGCTCGCGGATGAGTGGCAGGGCTGAGCAGAGGGGCACAGTCGCAGCGCGGCAAGATGCGGCCAACCGACATTCATTCTGAGCAACGCGGCGCAATAACACGCGGTGG
>JACDGC010000571.1 GCA_013815535.1 Ktedonobacterales bacterium | reverse complement strand
GATGGGCGTTGCTGGGCTATCTGGTGCTGGCAAGTGGTTGGTTTTGGCCATGGTATGCCACCTGGCCGCTCGCCATCGTGGCGTTGCGTCCGCTGGACCGCCTGACCCGCGCAACCGTGCTGTTGAGCAACGGTGTGCTGGTGCTCTATGCTTTCTTGCCACTGACCGCCGCGCCGATCTTTGGGCTGCGGGCCATTGTCGCCTTTGGCCCCGCGTTGGGCTACCTCGCCTGGGGGTGGTGGCAGCGGCATACCCAGGAAATAAGACTTCCGGATGGTGGCGTTACTCCCCTGCAACCAGCGCGTCTCGGTTCATAGGGCCACTCTGCGAATCGGCGCGAGAGTGGGCGAATCCAGGCGCAGAGGTTCCATATGCTCGAATATTCGGTGGTCTTTCACCGCGCATCTGGGGGCAAGGATGGCAACGCCAAAGGGAACACCATCGACGAAATCTTCGTCGTGCCGGTGTGTTCGATCCTCTCGATAACGCCGCGCGCGTACCTGGATTTTTTACTTGAGGCGGGAGCCCTGCATCGCGCCGCTGACGTGGTCGCCGCCGCGAATCTGCGCCGCCGCGACACCGCTGCCGCCGAGACGCTGCGCCGCGAAGTGCGCTCCATCCTCACCGCCGCCGAAGTGGATGCGCTAACGCCACCCCTCCCCCCCATCGCCTGGTGATGGGCAGCCGAAGTTGGTACCCCATCAACTCGGCATGGCCCTGATTGATCATCCCAGCGGGCACGGACTAGGTGCGCCTCGTTGCATCCATTTGGGGGGGGATTGTCACACTCAGGTCCAAATGCTGCGATCAGCGCACCGTTGCTCCGGCCCACACCACCAAATGATCATGTGCGATCACTTGCCAGGCGTAAGGTGCCAACAAGGGATCGCGGATCTCTTCTTCCTTGAAGAGCAGGCAATCGATCTTCAGCGCATACATATGCTCGGCGTCGGCAAAGAGTTCGCAGAGGTCGTCCCAGATCGCTGATTGAGCTTCGGGGGGGGCGCCTGTGCGGATGACAGCGGCCAACGTGAGTTTGCCCGTGGCAACGCCATTCGCCAAGGGGCCGTAGAGGACGATGCTATCGAGAGCGCTGGTGCTGGGTCGCGCTATCAGCACTTCGAGGGTAGATTGCAAGGCGAAATGCTGCCAGCGAGCGGCACTCGTCACCGTTTGATCAATGGCCTCGGCGCGTTCGGCCACCAGACGCCGCCACAACATCGGCTCGTCATCCGCCAGTTCCCATGGATCGCGCTTCGGTTGCTCCCCCATGGCCGATACCCTTTCAGCATGCCCCCACGCGGGGAATGTGGCTGCACGCCAGAGCGGTCGTGCCACGCTGATTTCATCATACACGATCAGCAACCAAAGCAGTCAAGGCCACATGCACCACGCCCACAGCAAAGCAGGTTCCCGCACGTGGCCAGAGGCCCAGTGCGGCGACGTTCACCCCACCGTCTCGGCGTGCGCTGGACCAAAGTCGAGCAGATGGGTCAGCGTTTCAGGGATGACGGCCCCGCTGGCGCTCCACACGGAGAAGAAACCCGCTTCACGATAGAGGCGCTGGGCCAGCTGGTCGCGGCGATAGCCCGTGCCGCCGCTCGCGATGAGCGCCAGATGTGCCGCTCGTGCCGCCAGGGCATTGCCGCGCCCGCGCAGTATGGGAGCTTGGTCGAAATCGCTGACCTGCAAGGCTGCGGTCAGGTCAGCGTCGAATTGCGCAATCTCCCCACGCAGCCAGGTCGCCATGGTGGTGTTCGTGCCGCCCTTGTGGGCAGCAGCATCTTCAATCACGTGCAGGCAGTGGCGCGCATGGCCGAGCGTCATGGCCGTTGGCACATAAGAGGTCGCCCCGCGTGCGGTGCTTTTCAGCAAGTTGGGGCCTGGCCCCAGCAGCACATCCGCCGCCGCCACGAAGTGGTCGGCGCAGTGCACCACGGTCGTGTCAGAGGCCGCCAAGGCAACGAGATCCATGGGGGCTTCGACCGAGATGGTGGGATCATTGCTCGCCAGCCGCTCACGCAAGGGGATGGCGGCAAGAATTTGCAGGCCATCAGGCAGCACCGCGCCAGCCACCAACAGATCGGCATGGTGAGCCGCCGTCACCCAGGGCAGCGCGCCACGCCAGCGATAGCCACCCACCACTGGCTCGGCGCGCATGGGGGCGCGCTCAGGCGGAAAATTGAGGAAGTTGAAGCCGTTGCCTCCATGCAGCGTGCCATCCGCCAAACCAGGCAGCCAGCGTGCCCGTTGCGCTTCGTCGGATGACGACGACACCAGCGTGGTGCAGGCTTGATGTTGCGAGGCGATGAAGGCGCTGGTCAGGTCGCCCTCGGCCAGGGCCGCAAAAACGTGCGCCTGGGTCAGATACGCCAGGTCGAGGCCGCCGTAGTCGCGTGCGATGGCCATGCCCAACAGGCCAGCGGCAGCAATGGCACGCAGGCTTGCCAGGGGAAATGTGCCGCTGGCATCGTGCGCCGTGGCATTCGGCGCCAGCACTTCGGCGGCCAGACGTGTGGCATCGGCAAGCGCCTGGGCATCTGCCGCACGGGGCGCTGGGGAATTCATCATGTGCATCACTCGTGGTCACGAAAGGCAGGCAATAGCCCTGATGAGGCTATTCCTCGAAAAGCGCCTCAACAAAATCAAAGGGGTCGAAGGGCGTCATATCATTCACCTGTTCGCCCGTGCCGACGAACTTGATGGGCAGGCCCAACTCGGAACTGACGGCGAAGACGACGCCGCCCCGTGCTGTGCCGTCGAGCTTCGTCAAGATGATGCCGCTGACGCCAGCATCCTCCACGAACGTTTTGGCCTGGATGATGGCATTTTGGCCGGTCGTAGCATCCAACACCAGCAAGACTTCATGCGGGGCCTCGGGGTCATAGCGCGCCAGCACCTTGCCGATCTTCTTCAACTCTTCCATCAGGTTCGCCTTGGTGTGCAGGCGACCGGCGGTGTCGACGATCAGCACATCATTTTTGCGTGCTTGGGCGGCTTCCATCGCGTCAAAGACGACAGCGGCGGGGTCCGCGCCCTGTTGGTGCCCGATGACGGGCACTTTCAAGCGGTCGCCCCAGGTCTTGAGCTGCTCAACCGCCGCCGCGCGAAAGGTGTCGCCCGCCGCCAGGAGCACGCGATGGTTGTCGCGCTTGAGGATGTTGGCCATTTTGGCGATGCTGGTCGTCTTGCCCACCCCGTTCACGCCCACCACCAGGAAGACGCTGATCGGCGATGTGTCGGAGAAGATGAGCGGCTCGGGCTCGCCCAACAGGATCTGCATCTCTTCTTTGAGCGCCTCGCGGACCTCCTTGCCGCTGGTCATGTTCTCATAGCGGGCACGGTCGCGCAGCGTCGCCACCAACTTTTCGGTCAGTTGCACACCCACGTCGGCTTCCAGCAGGGTTTCTTCCAGTTCATCCC
>JACDGC010000570.1 GCA_013815535.1 Ktedonobacterales bacterium | reverse complement strand
GCCATGACAAGGTGTGGTTTGGCGATGTGTGGGAGGCGAACGGCTGGGACCGTCGCCAGCCGGTGATACGGGTCGAGATGCGCTATGAGCGGGAAGTGCTGCATGAGATGGGCGTCGAGACTATGGCCCAGTTGTGGGAGATGTTGGATAGCCTGTGGCAGTATTCCACGCGTAAGTGGCTCCGCCATACCATCCCGACTCATGACAAGAATCGGTCGCGCTGGCCGACGACGGCATGGTGGAAGACGGTGCAAGGGGTCACCTTTGAAAAAGCCGATGCCTGTCCAGGGCAGCGCGACAAGGTGCGCCAGTTCCATGAGCAACGGATGATATCGACCATCCTGGGCTACGTAGAAAGTTGGGTGGCCTGGAAGGCACACGAGCAGGGCGTGATAGAGGGTTTCGACCTCTACGATGCGTTGGTGGGCATCTTCGACCAGGCGGATCACCACTACAGCCATGATGCGACCACGTTTCTCAAACAAGTGGAGGATAAGCGGCGCAAGATTGGATATGCTAAGGACAAAGAGGCGGCGGCAAAGCAGCGCAGGCTGGGCGCGTTAGATGATGGGCAAGCGAGTTAGGAGAGGGGTGGTATAGCATGGATACCAATGAGCCGCTACGGGCGCGCGTTCAGCAGGGGGCGGAGGCGTTGCTTCAAGAAGTGAGCCAGGTGGCGATTGACAAGTTTGATGGGGTGTCGCCCGTGCGACGGGTGGCGCTGAAAATCAATCCGGAGGTTTTTGGGGAGTTTCTGGTGATGGTGACGCTCAGCGACTGGCAACGTTATGAGGCGCGGGTGCAGAGCGCGACGCATACGATTGTGTGGTGCGAGATTTCTCAGTGCAATTGCATCGGCTTTGCGCGCACGGTTAGCCCGCTCGAAGCGGGGATGACCATCGAGGACTAGCAAGAGACCGATAACGGGGGGCGCTGCACCTGATGGGGGTGTGGCGCTCATTTGGTATACTAAGGGGAATCAAGGGGGGATACGATGCCACGTCAGAAATCGCACAATAACCAACCAGCGACTCAATGGGAATTGCCACCAGGGAGCCATGTGTGGGTCTATTTGCGTCATTCTCCTGGGGATAATCAAACTATTGATAGTCAAGCATCTGGTATGCGTGATTGGTGTCAAGAAAATCTCTGGATTATTGATCGGACATTTATTGATGAGGCGATTGAGGGGAGCCGGGAAGATCGTCCCCAGTTTCAACAGATGATGGCGTTATCACGTCAGCAGCCTCGTTCATCTGATGGCATTGTTATTTGGTCATTTTCTCGTTTTGCACGCGACCAACTAGATTCACAATTCTATAAGTCTGATTTACGTAAGCGGGGATTTGTTGTCTTAAGTCGGACGGATGAAATACCAAATAATGAAGTTGCTCCCTTGATAGAAGCTTTTCTTGATTGGAAGAATCAGCGCTTTCTCGATGATTTAAGTACGGATGTGAAGCGCGGATTAACATACTTGCTGGAGCAAGGTTTTTGGTCAGCAGGTTATCCGCCTGTTGGTTATCAGATTGAAAAGGTTAGTTTAGGCTTACGTCGTAATGGACATCCTCGTTTAGCAAACAAGCTTATTAAAGATGATGCTATGGAAGAGCGTGTATCACTTGCTTGGTCTATGAAACTTCATCAAAATGCTTCATATAGCAGTATTCATGAGGCGACGCAGTTATTTCAAAGGAGGCAAGCATATACACAATTTTTCAGTAATTTGCTTTATGCGGGAATTGTAGAACGGGAGGGAAAACGTTATCCTCTTGATTGGCAGAGTGGTGCTCGTTTTTGTGAGCCTTATGTAACCCTTGAGGATTTTGAGCGTGTTCAACAGAATCGTCGTAATCGTGTAATTTCAGTAGTTGCACCTCGTATTCTCTCTTCAACTTATTTATTAACAGGCAAGCTTATTTGTGGTGTTTGTGCTGATGGAGGGATACACTCTACAGTTGTGGGTGGAATTGATAGACATCGTTATCAATATTATCGTTGTTGCGCAAAAGCTAGTGTAAGGCATTTTATCTGTGCCTTACCTAATATTGCTGCTTGGAAATTAGAAGGGCCTATTTTACAGTTTATTAAGGATGTTGTGCTGACTCCTGATTATCTGCAAGCGGAAATTGACCGTATTAATAGTTCATTGCGTGATTCTCAGAAAGACAGTGATAGTCAGTTAAGGCAAGCTGAAGTTGTTGTGAAAGATAAGAAGCATCGTCTTGAGACTTTGGTACAACTCATTTCCCGGAAAGGAATGACTGTTATTTTAGAGCAGCAATATGATGAGTTAAATAAAGCTTGGCAAGAGGCTACTCTTCATTTTGAACGATTGCAAGTACAATCAAAGCAAGCATATACAGTGCCATCCTTACAGATTGATGTAGAGAGAGATTTACCTCTGATCATTCAAGCACTTGAGTCAGGTCCTATACAAGAGCGTAAGGCTTTTCTAGGTTATTTTGTTGACCATGTGATGGTTTATCCGGATAGAGCCGAGGTATATTTTACTTTTCGTCTTGATGCTTTACAGATAGGGTTGAAAGATTCTGAGAGTACACAGTATTTACACTCATATGGAACTGAGAACTATGGCCGGCAGACCCAATGAAAAGAGCAACACGCACGCCGCCGTTTTGGGGCCAACCCCGGGCAGGGTTTGCAGCGCGGTGCGCGCCTCAGCAACTGGCAACGTGGCCAGCCATGCGGCAAAGCGCTGCGCGAGCGTGGTGGCCGCCACTGGGGTGGGCAGTTGCGCCGTGAGTGCTTGCAGCACGGCGATGATGCGTGCGGCTTTGCTGTTGGCAAGCCCCCCGTGGTGAATCGCGGCGGCCACCATCGCCACGGGGGCATCGCGCACCGCTTCCCACGTGGCAAAGGCCGCGCGCAGGTCCGCATATGCGCGGTGGGAATTGACATCCGAGGTGCTCTGGGAAAGAATGGTGGCGACGAGGCCCCCCAAGGGATCGTGGTCAGGGATGAGGTGTGGCTCGCCATAGCGGCCCACCAGACGCGGGTAGATTGCCATGATGCGTTGCATATCCATAGGCAGGATTATAGCAGCTCCACATCCTCTGGCGGAACCCCGCCATGGCCTGTGTCGCGTGCCAATGGTCCCTTGCGGCGATGGGGGAAATGTGGTACATTATTAGGTGAGCGTGTTGTGCACTGCACGCTCTTGCTCCATATTCCAAAGGAGGATCACCTATCAACAGGGATTCACGAAGCTTAGACAACCGCCCCAAAGAGACACGCATTAATGAACGCATCCGCGCCCGCGAAGTGCGTGTCATCGACGAGAATGGCGAACAGGTCGGCATCATGGTGCCGATGCGTGCGCTAGAGCTTGCGCGCGAGCGCAACCTGGACCTCGTCGAAATTTCGCCGATGGCGACCCCGCCCGTCTGCAAGATCATGGATTACGGG
>JACDGC010000569.1 GCA_013815535.1 Ktedonobacterales bacterium | reverse complement strand
GCCCAGCGCCTGCGCCAGCGCATCCAGGTCCGCGAAGCCTTCCGGCCCGCCAACCCCACGCCCGCCCGAGACGATGATGGTCGCCTCTTCCACATTCGAGCGACTCGGCGGCGGCACGTATTGCTGGTGGCCGTTGACGGTGGTCATGTGCCCTTCCTCGGTCGCGCCCTCGGTGCCAAAGGGGCCACTAACCTTGGCGGCGCTCGTCGGGGCCGCTGGTGCTGCGATCTCTTCGACGCTGGCCCCCGACCCGCCGCGATTGATGGGGAAGGCGTTTTGGCGTGCCAAAATCAGCCGCGTCCCCTCACCCGCGAAAGTGGAGTTCACATTGAGCGCGCCACCAAAAGCCGAGACGACCATCGCGATCTCGCCATTCGCCACATCCGCCGCGCCAACGTTGTATTCGATGCCCAGCCCCAGCCGTGCGGCCAGCCGCCCAGCGATGTCGCGCCCATTGGCCGTGGTGGGGAACAGCACCGCTTTCGGCTGGCGTTCTTGGATCAAGTGCGCCAGCGCATCCGTCGCGGGCTGTGCCAGATAGGTATCATAAACGTCTGAATCGCTCACCAGCACCGCGTTGACGCCCGTCGCGCCCAGCGCCGCCGCTGCGTCTTTCGCGCCCCGGCCCAGCGCCACCGCGCCAGATTGACCGCCCAACGCGGTCGCCAATTGCGCCGCCTTGCTCGCCAATTGGAGCGAGATGGATTTGAGCGCGCCGTTTTCGAGTTCAGCGACCGCCCAGATGTCATTTGCCATGGGGAATCCTCGCTCCTCTAGTTAGATGACCTTGTTTTCGACCAAGAAGTCAAAGATGCGCTGGGCCGCGCCCGCGTTGCCTTCCACCAGCTCACGACGGCGCTGGGTGGAAACCGGCGTCGCGCCCGCGACGCGCTCCTTGGCCGCTGCCGCGCCGACCGTGCCCGCGTCAAGCCCCAGGTCGGCCAGCGACCACGTTTCGATGGGCTTCTTCTTCGCGCTCATGATGCCCTTCATCGAGGGGTAGCGTGGATTATTATTGATGGCCTTGGCAACGCTCACCAACGCGGGCAAAGACGCCGACGCCTTGGTGTACCCGACATCCGCCTCGCGCTCGATGGTGACGGTGGTGCCCTCGACCTCGACCTTGGTGGCGAAGGAGAGCAACGGCACCCCCATGAACTCCGCGACGATGCTCGGCAGCACGCCGCCCGCCGCATCCGCTGAAGCTTGGCCAAAGAGGACCAGATCCGCGCCGATCTTCTTCAGCGCGGCAGCCAGCACACGGCCCGTCGCAACGACATCCGAGCCAGCCAGCGCGGGATCACTCACCAGCACACCACTGGTGACCCCCATCGCCAACGCGCGGCGCATCGGGTCGGTGGTGGCCCCTGGCCCCATTGTCAGCACGATGACATCGCCCCCCAGCTTCTCTTGCTGACGCAGGCCTTCCTCGATGGTATATTCATCAAAGGGGTTAATGATCGTGTCGCTGGGGTTGCGCTCTAGCCGCAGATCGGCCCCGAGCTTCTTGGGCACTTCGGTAGAGGGCGTCTCTTTCACACAAACGACGATGTTCAACGTCGGCTTCCTCCAGATGGTTGGCAGCAGTGACGGGAGGGGGGAAGGGCCAGCATGGCATGGAACACCCTTGTTCCCGCACGAGACTTTCCCTCATTGTAGCCCCCTGCGCGCGCGCCTGTCAATGTTGCCAGGTAACGCGATCCACACATCTGGCTAACAGGCGAGGCATAATTCGTCAAGCCAGATGCGAAGCGGGAGTCCCCGTGTGATACTCCTTTTCCAAATCATACAAGGGCAGACCCGTTTTTGCCGCAATGAAAGCGAGCACCTGCGTCATCTCTTGCGTATAGCGATCATACGGAATGGTCGGCTGCATCTCAGCCCCTGCTACTGGCATCGTCCAAAGACGGTTGGTACGAACGATAACGCCGATGCCTAATATAGCATATCTGCTGTTCTCCCCTGCGTCCTCCGAGCACTAACTATAGCAAGACTGACCCAGCATCAGCGCCGCACTGCCCCTTTTGTGATACGCTGCCAGAAAAGTGTCTGCAAAGGGGGAATCATGCCATGCGTACCCAATCCATCGATACGCCCCCCGAAATCGAATGCATCCAGATCGAGATCATGCGCGGCTTCTCACTGGCCCGCAAACTCGAACTGGCAGCGGATTGGATGAATTTTCTGACCAGTGCGAATCAGATCTATCAACGTGGCCCAGAGCAGCGCATCGCCGCCGCCTATGGCAAAGACTGGCAAAAACGCTATCAACGGTTCGTACGCCATCATCCCCAAGTGCAACCATACAGCGCGCACGACGCGGTGCAACGCGCACTTCTAGCCGCTGTTGAGCCGCTAGAACGACGGCGGATTCCCTACGGCATCACTGGTCGCTTCGCCTGTAGCATTTACGGCCTGCATAGTGCCACCACGAGCATCGAAATCATCGTTGAGCATCCGCGCCACCTCATCCTATCACCGACTCACACACGCCATCACGATGCCTATCTCGATGTCGTGCATCTCATTCGAATTGATGTCACCCGCACGACGCTCTCCCTCAGTCAGATTATCCCTCAGGTGCTCATCGTCGGGCACCCACCTATCATGATGCTGACCCCAGAGGCCGTCACGCTCGATCTCTTAGGGAAATTCGCCGCAACAGGCAAGCGCGATGACGCCCTGTATAACGACATCTTAGGCATGGTCAAGGTACAAGCACCAAACATGAGCATGGCGTTGCTCGCAACGCAAACCACTGACTATCCCCTCATGAACCAACTTCTCGATGATGCAGGAGTTGAACGATGATTGACCGAATTATTCAAGCACTTGAATCGATAACGATGGTCTTTGACACATTGAGCATTCCTTACTACATTGGTGGCTCAGTATCTGCCTATCAATATGGCTACCAACGTGCAACGAATGACATTGACATCATTGCTGATATCCAAGAAGCACAAGCCTACCCATTAGCGATGCAACTTGGCAACGACTATTATGCTGACGCTGAAATGATCCGCGATGCCATCCGACGGCGCTCATCCTGTAATTTCATCCATTTGAGCACAGGTCTAAAAGTTGACATCTTCTTACTAAAAGATACCCCCTATACTTATGAACAAATGCGACGGCGTCATATGGTCTCATTTGACGCCACGCACCAATTCCCCGTGTCTCGCTCGAAGATACCATCGTCGCCAAGCTCGACTGGTACCATCTTGGCGGCGAAATCTCAGATCGGCAATGGAAAGACATCCATGAATTGATCACATCACATGCACCCGACCTCGATCTCGCGTACATTTACCATTGGGCCGCTGAGATCGGGCGCGCCGAACTGCTGGACCGCGCCTTGACCGAGGGCGGCATTTCAGCCTGAGCAACCAGTCAGCCAAACGGCATCTTCCCTGACCTCACCCTACCC
>JACDGC010000022.1 GCA_013815535.1 Ktedonobacterales bacterium | reverse complement strand
CCCCATGCAATTGCACTGTGGCAGCGTTCCAGGGGGTGATGGTGGCGCCACCCCCGGCGCACCCAGCGGCGACACTTGCCCCTTGGCAGACTTTGACAGCGTATCCATGGAGCCCGACCCCTGTGGCCGTGTCGACAGTGAGGCGGAAATAGCCCGCGCCATTCGTTGGGGCGTTCAATGCCTGGGTGCCGAGTTGCACCCAATGGCGATAGTCGGCAGGAACCGCCGCGAGACAACCCTGCCCACTGGTGATCGGGAGTTGATATGAACTGCCCCCGGTGAGGTTCCAGGCGCCCGTCCATGGGCAGCCATGCACGATCAGATCAAGGATGTTCGTATCAACCGAGGGGAGGTTGATCAATTGGCCGCCTAGCAACGCGGGATTTGGCGATGTATCTGGTGGGGTGGTGTTTGGCCAAATCGCTGCCAGGGGTACATCGCGCGTCCGGTCATAGAGCTGTGGCGCTGAATAAAGCGAATAGGCGATGCGTGGATAGAACTGGGGATTGTCGCGCAACACCCCACTGAAAACATTCTCATTGGTGAAGAACTGATTATCGCTGCCACTCCCGGTAGCGGTGAAGCGGGGATTCCAGACCCAGACGGAATAGTTCGTGCCGCCAGGGGGCAGGGTGATGAGATAGCTCGTGCCCGTCGGGACAGGGGTGGTGCCCGTCGCCAAGCCACCGAAGCCCGTGGGGACGACATCCGGGTTCCCTGGGGTTCCTGGACTGCAATTGGGGCCACTCAGATACTGTGGGGCATTGGTCGGCACATGCAGCAGTCCCGTGAAAAAGAGCGGCGTCGTCGCATTCGTGTGGGCGGTGTCGCTGCCATCGCTCCAGCCTGTTTCACATAGGGGGCTGGTGGGGTCACCCCGCTCTTTCAATTCGTCACTGCCACTGATGGCGGCAAGTTGTGCTGAGAATCCCTCGGTGGTGTCGCCAAAGCTGGCTGAGCCGTCGCCCAACGCGATGGGCGGTAAGAGCGCGGCGGTGGCATTGGGCTGAGCGACGGCTGGTGCCGCGCCAAGCACCGCCATCAACGAGAGTGGCACGGTGATGCGGATGATGACATGGAGCTCCGGCACGCCACTTCCCACGACCGGAGCCACCGTGATCGCCGCCGCATTGCTGAAGCCATTTTGGGCCGCAGCGGCCAGGGCGCGCGTGGTGGCGTCGTTGCCATCGGGGGCTGGCGTCAAGTTGGTGAGATATTGGGGGAGGTAAGCGACCCCTGCCAGTGCCGCAGCTTCCGCCGCACGTTGCCCATCACTGAAGGCGATGTAGACGCGTAGGCCATCGACTGACAGACCCACCAAGCCAATCAGGGCCGAGATGCTCAGCGCAAAGAGCACCAGGGCCTGCCCGCGTGCCACGCGCCGTCGCTGATAGTGCCGCCGCATAGATGGCGTCCTTTCTGCCTCAGCCTGTCCCCAACGGCATGATGGCGCGGTCTTTTACGTCGAAGGGGGGAATGGGAAACAGGGCATTTTGCCATGAATAGGTATAATCGATTTCGACGCCCAACATGGTCGTCTGATAGAGCGTGGCATTGCGTGCGGTGGTCGGCCAATTCGTGACCGTGGGAACTGGGGGATTCAGGCTGTCACTGCACCCTGGATCGCCGTCATAGACGTTCGCGAAAGCCGTGCTTCCCAGGCCCCCGATGGGCAATCCATCCGATGCCGCTTGATAGATGATGATGTGCGTGACCCCGACATCGTTGCTGGGGCGCAGAATGATCGCGATGGCCGCCAGGGCATCACAATCCGCCAGGGGGGCGTTGCCAGCCGTCGCAGCACTGAGGGCGCCCTGTCGAGCAGCATAGGTGATCGAGAGATGCGCATTGAGGAACGCCCCCAAGTTCAAGAGTCCCGCGAGCAGCGTCAACAGCACGGAGACGAAGAGGGCGAACTCGACCAGACTTTGACCACGGTGGGCGGCACGTCGCATCGCCCTCAGCCTCCCATGGGGGCGATGGGAAGCACCGCAGTGGCATGCAGCACCAGATTCGTCCCAGCGGCGGCGATGAAGGAGGTTATCCATTGATAGCGATAGGTGATCTCCACTCCGAGGTAAATGGGGGCCGCGACCGTTCCGCTGCGGGTGGCGACCGCCCAAGTTTGGATGGCCCCCAACGCGCCCGTGCCATCGAAGTCGTTTTCGGCGGTTGGTTGTGGCGGTGCCCCGTTGGCGTCTGAGGCATAAATGCGAATTGATTGCACCTGCACCACGAAGAGCGTACTCGCTTGATGCAGCATCAGGGCCACGGCTTGCGCGTCGATCCCGCTGAGTCGATTGGCGGCCATTGCTTCGAGCCGTGCCCCTTGCTGGACGGTCGAATGCATCAACGCGCTCGCCGCCGAGATCAAGGATAATTCCGCCAGCCCAAACATCAGCGTGAGAAAGAGCGGCATCACCAGAGCGAACTCCACTAATGCCTGCCCCCGGCGGGCGCGGCATGTTCCACGTGGAACATTGTTGTGAGAATCACGCATCATAAATGCATCCCTGGTGCGATGGAATGCAAAATCTGGGGGATGGAAGGCCCCAGCAGCACAATGAAAATGGGGGGAAAGACGAGCAACACGAGCGGGAACATCATTTTCACCGGGGCCTCGCGAGCCAATTTCTCGGCCCGCTGGCGGCGCTTCACGCGCATATCGTTCGACTGGTCGTGCAAGATCTGTTCGATGGGGGTGCCAAGCTGCTGGCCTTGATTCAGCGTCGCCACCAACAGGGTCAAATCCTCGATGGCGACGCGCTGGGCGAAGAGCTCCAATGCCTCGCCGATCTTTTTGCCCGCGCGAATCTCAATCAAGATATGTTGGATCTCGAAGCGCAATGCTGCGACCGTGGTGAGAGCGACTCGTTCCAAGGCGCGCTCGAAGGGCATGGCCCCCGTGCAGAGGGTCAGCATATCCACCATGTCCGGCAAGGCCGAACGAATCGCGTTTTGCCGCGCCTTGGCTTTGCCATTGAGCCATAGGGCGGGCATGATGAAGGCGGCACCCCCACCCGCCAGCGCGAAGAGCGTGCTCTGAACGAGCCCAGTGTGCATCAGCAGTGCCAGTGCGCCTAGCGTCAGCGCGAAGCCCGCCCCGGCAAAGACGCGCAACGTCATGAATGTCGAGCCATCAAACGACTGGGCTAAATCAGCCCGTTCGATGACCGCTTGAATCTTCGTAATGCTCTTGCTGGGGGCGAAGCGTCCCACCACCTGCGACAGTTGGCCCAGGATGGGGCGCAGCAAACGTTCCAGTAGCGGGCGGCGTAGGTCTTCATCGATATGTGCCCGCTGTTGCTGCAACAGTCGGTCGAGTCGCTGATTCACCGCGTCGCGGCGTTTGCTGAGGGCGAAACCAGCCACCATCAAGAAAATGCTCAGCCCAGTGGCCAGGGCCGCGAGCCACGCTATCCCAGAAATCATTGAGGATGTCCTTTCCTGCGTCTCTATTGATGGGGTGATAAAGCAGATCGCATTCCAGAAAGGGCCAGAAGGCTGATCACACTTTGATATCCACGACCTTCTGAATGACGATGGTGCCGATGACCACCATGACGCCTGCTGTGACGAACATCACCCAGCCGCACCACACGGTTGACTGAAAGACCCCCAGGATGTAATTGGGGTTCACCACCATCAGGAAGCACCCGATGACAGCGGGCAGCAACGCCACCACATAGCCCGAGTAGCGCTGCTGGGCCGTGAGCGAACGCACCTCACCCTGCAACCGCACGCGCTCGCGGATGGTTTCGCTGATGCGTTCCAACATCTGCACCAAGTCGCCGCCCGTTTCTTGCTGAATGACGATGGCCGTCACCAAGAGTTGCAGATCGATGCTCTCGATGCGCGCCGTCATGGCGAGCAACGCCTGGCGTACCCCCGTGCCCCATTCGATGCTCTCCACCACCAGGCCCATCTCTTTGGACATTGGTGGCTGGGTCTGGCGGGCGGCCATCGCCAGCGCCTTGGGCACGGCGCCCGAAGCGCGCACCGCATTGATCAAGATGACTACCGTCCCTGGCAACTGGGCTTCGAGATTGCGCGTGCGTTTCGTCCGGCGTGTTTCGATCCACCAGCGTGGCCCAAAGAATCCCGCCACAAGCACCAGCAAAAACAGCAAGACATTGTGCAGCGCAACACACATGACCAGCCCGACAACGATGAGCAGGCCGATGATGAGCAGATATTCACCTGCGGTCAGATTGATGCCAGCACGGGCTAATTGGTCGGCCAAACCCATGCGCGTGCCCATGGTGTTGAGCGCTGTGACGAGTTGCCCCCGCCCCTCGGCGGGAATGGCTTGCACGGCTTCCTCCACCATGCCGCGTCGCAGCGCATCCAGTTGGCGCAGGCGCGCATCCATCCGTTGGTGCCGTTTGCGCCATTCGCGACTGAAGCCCAGAAAGAGGATGAACACTGCCAGTGCTGCCATGAGGCTCACCACCAATGGCAGATGTAAATCAGGAGAACCGTTCATCGTGCTTCGTCCTCTATTGCAGCTTAAAGATGGTTGGCGGCACGGTCAATCCTTTGTGCTCCATAGCCTCCAAGAAGCGAGGTCGTTCGCCAGTGGGGCGCAGTCGACCCAATACACGGCCATCTTTGCCCTTCCCCGTCGGCTCGAAGGCGAAGATATCCACCACTTCCACACCCCCCGCGCCGCCGCGCCGCAGCTCCGCGATGGAAACGACACGGCGTGAATTATCCTCGAAATGCTTGAGCTGCACGATCAAATGCACGGCGCTGAGGATCTGCTCATGCACGGCACGTTCGGGGAGGTCGATGCCACTCATCAGCACCAGCATTTGCAAGCGGTTGAGCACATCCTTTGCGGTATTCGCATGGATGGTCGTCATTGAGCCTTCGTGCCCCGTATTCATGGCTTGCAACATGTCCAGCGCTTCACCGCCACGACACTCACCAACGATGATGCGGTCGGGCCGTTGCCGCAGCGCATTGGCGACGAGTTGGCGAATGGTGATCTGGTTCTTGCCTTCGACATTGGCAGGGCGGCTTTCCATCCGCACCACATGCGCCTGCTGCAATTGCAGCTCTGCCGCATCCTCGATGGTGACGATGCGCTGATCCGAGGGGATGAAGACCGAGAGCACATTGAGCAAGGTGGATTTGCCGGTGTTCGTTCCGCCTGAGACGATGATGTTGAGCTTCGCCTCGACGCAGCGCTGCAAAAACAACATCATATCGCGCGAGACGGTATCTTTTTCAACAAGGTCGGCGGGTTGCAGCTTCTTCGTGGCAAATTTTCGGATGGTGAGGATGGAACCATCGAGCGCGACGGGGGCCACCACGATGTTGACGCGTGAACCGTCGCGCAGCCGCGCATCGACCAGTGGCGAGGCATCATTGACGCGCCGATTGATGGGCGAGACGATGCGCTCGATGATGCGTAGCAGGTGGTCATCATCCTTGAAGTGCAGATCGGTTTTGACCATGCCGCCCTTGCGTTGGTCGATCCAGATGTTATAGGGGCCGTTGACCATGATCTCGGTCACGTTCTCATCATGCAACAGCCCATCGATGGGGCCATAGCCGGTGATTTCCGCGATGCAGCGGGTAAAAAGGTCTAGCCGTTCACTCTTGGTCAGCGGCAACTGTTGCGCGTGAATCTCGTTGTCGATGATGCGTTGCAACCGCTCTTCGATCTCCTGGCGCGTCTGGGCGGGTGAGAGACGACTGAAGCGCTCGTTGCTGCCCGCAAGATCGCGCACGAGTTGTTCTTGAATTTTGTGTTGGAGCTCGAATGTCGCTTGCTCGCGGGCCGAATTGCGGCTGAGGCGCGGGACGCTGCTGCCCATGCCGAGGTTGCCCGTGGAACGCGGTGTGGGTGTCGGGGCGACATCTTCATAGCGATACGAAGCCATTGAGGGTCCTTCCTTCTCTGTTAGCGCGCGACTTTCACGGCGACGAGGTCTTCCACCAGCACCTTGGCCAGCGCTGTGAGGGCGCGGGCGAGGGGCGTGCGTGGCGCGTGGGTGACGATGGGCATGCCACGATTGATGGCGCTGATGACGGTGTGCCCGTCATCGGGGAGTTGCGCGGCGAAGCTGATCCCCAAGGATTGCTCCAGGCGACGCGGTGAGATCTGGTAGCCCCCATCGACGCGATTGCCCACAACCCAATAGCGGTCAGGGTGGATGGAGCGACGGCGAAATTGCTCGAAGACTGATTTGAGCTTATTCACCGCCGTAATCTCTGGTGTGGTGACGATGATGATGCGTTGGGCCTCTTCCAGCACGCATTCACCGATTTCGGTGGAGGTCAGGTCGCTATCCACCATCACGACATCAAACTGCTCGCGTGCATCCGTGAGGATGGCCGTCATCGCCTCGCGGTGGATGTCGCGAGCCATGTCGCTGTCTTCGGGGGCGCGTAAGAAGCGCAGGCCAGACTCATGGCGTGTGGCGATGCGCTGCAATGAGTCATGGTCCAACTCCTCGGGGTCGCGTAACATCTCAATGGAATGCGTGACGTGTTCGAGACCGAGCAAGATGTGGTCATCGCCCGAGGCGAGCCGCCCATCGATGAGCAGCGCCTCTTCCACCAGCGCTTTCATCGCAACCGCCAGATTGGTGGCGATCAAGCTCGTGCCCACGCCCCCTTTGACGCCACATACCGCCACCAGGTGGCCCCCACGGGGCGCGTGACTCGGTTGGGGTCCGGGCGGCGGCAGTGGCATCAGCAAATGAATTGCGCGCAGCACTTCATTCATCCGCAAGGGTTTGGGGAGGTAGTTACGGGCGCCGACATCCATCGCCCGCTGCATGATCTCTTTGCTGTTTTCGCTGGACATCAAGATGACCTGGATGGGCAGGCGCATGCGCATCATGTGCGCGGTCGTTTCCAGCCCGTCCATGCGTGGCAGATCGATATCCATCAAGATGATATCGGGGTGATGCCGCCGCGCGAAATCGATGGCCTCTTCGCCGCTAGTGCAGATGCCAACGACGTGCAATTCTTGCACCGTGCTGAGCCAGCCCCGAATGGTCTGGGCTGATTCAATCAAATCAGCGACAATTAGGATGTGTGTCTGCCCTTCTCTGCCGTCATAACTGTGGCGTGCCATCCTTGGCCTCCTTTTCATCAGGCACATCACCTACAAGGGGGTGCCTGCCCCCTCGGGCCAATTACGGCGCGGTGAAACCAAACCGCGAGATGATCGACCCGGCATCGACGGGCTGGGTCGTGACATGGCCGTCATCGCCGGGTTTGCGCAACACCACATTGAGTTTGGCCGTCTCCACCAAAATCTTGAGGATCAGGGCATCCTGGTGTGACACGGCGACGAAGATCAGACCATTCGCGACCATATAGATGCTGAGGTCTTGCAGCGTCGTCTGGGCGACTTGGCACCCGCTGGCCTTGGCGTTGGCTTGCACACACTCGGTCGCCAGCAGGTCGATGTGGTCGCCCTCTTGCAGCCCGATCTGAAGGTCGCCGCTGGCATGCAGTGCGAAAAGCACCTGCCCAGCTTGCAGGCTACTCGGCTTATGGTTGACCACGCTTTTCACGGCGCTGCTGCCGATCTTGGCCATGCGGTTATCCTGGGTGCGCAAGATGTCGCCTGCCAGGAAGGGTGACTGGACGATCTGGTTATCCAGCGCGGTGGCCAGGGCATCCGTTGAGGTGAAGGCGTACGCGTCGGATGGCACGGCGGCAGGGGGCAGGCGTTCCACATGGAACGCGTCGGCGACGCGCACATAGCCGCTGGCCGTGCCGTCTTTGGCGAGGACGGTGCCGGGTGACAGTGACTGTGCCGCCATGACGACGTTCACAGTGTTGCCCGCGCTGACCACGCCGCCGCCACCCGTGGTGAGGAACAACACGAGGATGGCGGCGATGACGGCGAGGACGATGCCGAGGATAATGAGCGGCGTCCCGCCCGAGGCTTTGGGGCGTGTTGGGGTTGGGGCTGCCATAGGGTGGGTGTTCCTCCTTGAAATCGGCCCGGGGATTCTTTCCCCTCTTCCCCTACGCAAACCGCGTACCCGAACTAGCTGCCGTGCAGGGCGGTGATGATGCTGCTGATGGCGGGCAAGAGCACGATGATGATGCCAATGGCGACGACCGCCACCAACGCGATGATCAATGCATATTCGACCAACCCCAGCGGGCGGCGTTCATTTTGGGGAACTTGATCGGCCATGATGTGAACCCTCCTCGACCGTGACGATGACATCTCGCCATCATTGTAGCAGAGCGGGGGTTGCGGCGGCTACCTGGCGGCATCCAGCGCGGCGCTCTCGGCCACGATATAGTCGATGCGGGTGCCGTTGCCTTCGCTACTTTTCACCCCCAGCAGGCCGCCGACCAGATCGGCTTCGATGCAGAGTTGCCCCAGGCCACTGTGAAAGCCACGGCGTGCCCGCTCCATCACCGGGACGACCTCGAAGCCAACCCCGTCATCTTCCACGGAAAGGATGAGGGCATCCGCTGTGTGGCTCAGCGCCACCTGGATGTGGCGCGCATGGGCATGGCGCATGGCGTTCGCCAGTGCTTCACGTGCCACCCGGAAGACAGCGCGTTCGATGGCGATGTGGTAGCGGCGTCGGGTGCCAACGCGCACGCCAATGGGTGCCCCCCGCGAGGTGATCAAGTCTTGCACATAGCGTTGCAACGTTCCGGCTAAGCCGAGTTCACTCAGCATCATTGGCTCTAACTCAAAGATGAGGATGTCGGTTTCGCGCAGGGCATCATTCAGGCGGCCTTTGAGCTCGCCGGTTACCGTGAGCGCGCTGGTGGGATCACTGCGCATGGCCGCTTCACACAGTTCCGCCTGCAAGATGGCATCAGAGAGGGCCTGGCGCACATGGGTATCCACACTGTGCGCCAGGGCACGGCGGTCATATTCGCGGGCCACCAACATTGATTCTTGGTTCACCAGTTGCGCGACCGTGACGGATTTGGGGGGCTGTGCTGGTGGGAGCGCTTCGCTTCGGAGCGGCGTAAAGTCGGCCATGTGCCCATCATGGGCCAGCGAACGCGATATGCCCCTGAAGGGCCGTGAAACGTCGCCAAGGGGAGTTTGGTGCTCGCTGAGGAATGTGGCATCAGCCATGGCTTGCAGCGCCAGCTCCAGGGCTTCCAGGCATCGTCCGTCGGATTCGATGGCGGTGCGGAGTTGGTCGCACACTTCACGCAGCCCATTCGCTGCCGTTTCGGCCTGTGCCCATTCTTGATAGGCGCGAGCGATGGCCCCCCGCCCATGTTTGCCTGGCTCGTGCTCGATGGCGCGCAGGCCCTCCGTGGCCTTGACGCGGCGCTGCTGTTGCTCGGCCAGCGCGCCTGTGGACTCTTCCAAATTGCTGGTCAATTCACGGACGGTGTGCGCCAAACGGCGAATCTCTTCATTCAGGCGTTCGCGTGCGGCGTCGAGCGTCACGCTTTGGGCGAAGGGTGCCTCTTCGGCGGCATCTGGTAAGAACGCGCGATCCGGGGGACCCAGGTCGCCGCTATCCGCCGAAAAGTGTTCACGTGGGCGGCTGCGCGAAAAATCCGAGTAGTCCGTTGCGATAGGCATCCATGCCACCTCCGACTGTCATCGCAGCACTCCTCGCAAGATCTGATCCCGCAACGCGGTCTTTTACGCACCGTCGGGGTGAATCTTGATCCAGCCTTGTCGGAGGGCATGGACGACCGCTGCGGTGCGGTCATTCACATTGAGCTTTTTGAGGATGGAGGTGATGTGGTTTTTGACGGTCTGGTCACTGATCTTGAGTGATTTGGCGATCTCTTTGTTGCTGTTGCCGCGTGAGATGTAGTCGAGGATCTCGATCTCGCGGGTGGAAAGCGGCGTGTAGAGCGGCGTGACCTCCGGTTCTTCCTCCGCCGCCATCTCGCGGAAGGTGCGCAACACACGCGACGCCACGTGGGGGCGCGAAAGCACATTATCATTGATGAGGAAGATGCCACGGGTCACGTTGGTGATGGAGGTGACGAGTTCTTCGGCTTCGATGTCTTTCATCAGGTAGGCGGCAGCCCCCACCTTGATGCTTTGGAACAATTGTTCTTCATCTTCTTGCTCGGTCAGCATGATGATGGCGACCTGGGGCGAGAAGTGCCGCAGTTGTCGCGCCAGATCCAAGGCGCTGCCAGTGATGAGGTAGGCATCGACCAGCACCACATCGGGGGTGTTGGTGCGTGCGACCTCCAGCGCCTGATTGGCATCGGAACATTCCGCGATGAGTGTGCATTTGCCTGACTGATCCAGCGCCCAACGCACGCCCGCGCGGAAAAGCGGATGCTCATCAATGATCATGACGCGAATGGTTTCCATAGGGGCGGCTCTCCCGTTACTTTTTGGTGATGAGTTTGACGATGATGGGGACGCGCATCAGTATACGCGAAACGCACAAGATCCCATAGGAAACCATCGGTGATAGCCTATTTGGGCTATCTCTGCTCGGATGGCTAGGGCAAAGGGGACACGAGTGCATGTTCCATAGCCCCTTTGGGTGGCGCGGCTGGGCATGACGATGCACAGAGGGGTGGAATGGGGCAGAGGGTGAGGCGCGCACTACGGCTGTGGGGCAGGCTAGAAATGGTCCAGGGTGCGCAATGTGCCACTGATGACCTTGCGCAGTGATTCGACAACGCCATGGCCATTGACGGCGACGGCTTCGAAGGCGGGGCGTCGAAACGGATTCAGATATTGTTCCAGGATGGAAAGCGGCAGCACATCGGGCAAGTCGCGCTTATTCCACTGCATGATGATGGGAAAATCACTCGGGTTGCGCCCCTGCCGTCGGAGCTGATCGGTCAGTTCATTCCAGCTTTCGATATTCTCTTTCAGCTTATTTGCCTGGGAGTCAGCAACGAAGACGATGCCATCTGCGCCTTTCAGCACTGAAACGCGTGTTTGCTGGTAGAGCACCTGGCCAGGGACGGTGTACAACTGGAATTTCAGATGAAAGCCATGCACCTGCCCCATATCGAGTGGCAACAGGTCGAAATAGAGGGTGCGCTCGGTTTCTGTGTCAATCGAAACCATGGTGCCAACATCGCGTGGATTCACGACCTTGTGAATGTAATGGAGGGTCGTTGTTTTGCCGCTGAGGCCGATGCCGTAATAGACAATTTTGCACATGATTTCGCGTTTAGACATATTGATGAGTGGCATGCAAAAGCTCCTCTTGGCTGGGTGCAACGGTCGCGCTGGGGAAGGATCTAGGCTGCCAAGCGGCAGCGGGCACAAGGTCTTTTTCTGAGTATAGCACAACTGCGTCTCTCCACAAGACCGCGCCACGCCATCAATGGCGAGGAACCGAGCGGCGAATTCGGGCTGCCACATGTGCCATCACTTCCCTGAAAAATGCGGTGTTTGTCGTGCTGTTGGGCTAGCACCGCAGCAAGGGAGAGATGTCTAGCTTGTGCTATACTACAAGAGTATGCCTGTTGGCAGTTTCACAGCACATCTCACGCCGCGTGGGCGCGGCAGCGGCTGCATCATCGAATGTGGCTTCACGGAGGTCTTCCCTATGGGTGAGCGTATTTTAGTGTGTGTTGCTTGGCCCTATGCCAAGAGCGTGACGCACGTGGGCCAGATCGTTGGGTCCATCTTACCAGGTGACATCTTTGCGCGCTACCAACGCATGGCTGGTAATGAAGTGTTGATGGTGTCGGGCAGCGACGCGCATGGCACACCCATCACCGTGGAAGCGGATGCTGAGGGCATCAGCCCCAATGAAGTCGTGGAGCGCTATCACGCTCAGATTTTAGGGGTGTGGGAGCGGCTGGGTGTTACTTGGGACAATTACACCGTCACGACCAATCCCACGCACTACCGCGAGGTGCAGGCTTTCTTCACCCGTTTGCTGGAACGCGGCTATCTCTTCAAAGAGACGATGACCTCGCCCTATTGCCCGACGGATGATCGCTTCTTGCAAGACCGCTACATCCTGGGCACCTGCCCCCATTGTGGCTTCGCGCGAGCGCGCGGCGACCAGTGCGAGCAATGTGGCAAACTGCTGGACCCTGACCAGTTGATCGATCCCTATTGTCGCATTTGCCTCAGCAAGACTAGCAAGATCGAGTTTCGCGCCACCGAGCATTACTTCTGGGATCTCACGAAGGTGCAGGCCCCCCTGGAAGAATGGGCACAGGCGGCGATGGGCCACTGGCGCTCGCACGTGGTGGGCGTGGTGCAGGGCTGGCTGAAGGAAGGCTTGCGCCCCCGTGCTTTCACGCGTGACATCGACTGGGGCGTGCCGGTGCCCGTCGCAGGCTTCGAGAATAAGCGCATCTACGTCTGGTATGACGCGGTGATGGGGTATCTGACCGCGACCATCGAATGGGCCGAGCAGCAAGGGACGCCCGATGTCTGGCGTGACTGGTGGGTGACGACCGCCGAGAACCCCCAGCCATCAAAGACCTATTACTTCATCGGCAAAGATAACATCACCTTCCACGCCATCATCTGGCCCGCGCTGCTGATGGGTCATGGCGAACTGGTGTTGCCCTACGACGTGCCTGCCAACGAATTCATGCAAATGGGCGGCATGAAGGCTTCGGCCAGTGAAGGGAATGTGGTGTGGACGCCCGACGCGTTGGACCGCTATGGCCCCGACGCGCTGCGTTACTATCTGGCGGCTATCATGCCTGAGCAGCGGGATACCAACTTCAGTTATGAGGATCTGGTGCGGCGCAACAATGACGAATTGGTGGCGACCTTTGGCAATGCCGCGCACCGCACGCTCACCTTCGTGCAAAAGCACTTCGGTGGGCAGGTGCCCGAGGCCGGTGCACTGACGGTGGAAGACGAGGCGCTGTTGGCAACGACGCGCGCCACTTTTGATGCCGCTGGCGCAGCCATCAACGCGGTGCACCTGCGCGATGGCCTGAGCGAAGCGATGGCACTCGCCCGCGCGGTCAACAAATATCTGGACGATCAGGCACCCTGGAAAATGATCAAGACGGATCGCGAGCGTGCCGCGACGTCATTGTACGTGGTCGTTCAAGCGCTGGGTGCCTTACGCATCCTGTTGACGCCCTATATTCCGCACGCCACGCAAAAGCTGCACACCATCTTGGGGTTCAGCGGCAGTGTGGATAACTGTGCATGGCAGTATGCCACGGTGCCCTCAGGCCAGGCGCTGCCAGTGCCAGTGCCCCTCTTCGCGAAGTTCGATCTTCCCGAGGTGGCTGCGGTTTAACAGCGCCTTAATCCGCTCTACAGGCGGACTTTTCCACATATCCACGAGTTATCCACAGCGTTGTGGATATGTGGATATTTAGCTGCTATACACGCCATGCTCATAGAGCCAGCGGACGAAGTGCAGATGAGGATCGTCCGTCACGCGCTCGGCGATCTCGGGGATGTCATAGAGATGCTCGCGCAGCATCAGCAGCCGCACCCCTTGCTCCCAGGTGAAACCCTGGTCAAAGAGCGCATCGAGTGCTAACTGGTCTTCCAGCGGGGTGTCAACGGGCAGAAGTAAATCGAGTGCAGGGTCATCGTCATCGAGGGTTAATGCAGCGTCCCATTGAAAATCCTCATCAAATGGTTCGGGCAATGGCATTGGCATATTCATGTTGGTACGTCACCCTTTCGTCTCCGCATGGGCGTGCAGCCCACACATGCTTTTAGGAGTGGCGCGTCTTGCGCAGTCGCAGGCGACCTTTGCTGGGCAAGCGCCCTGTTCTTTGGCTGCCTTCATCGTCTGAGACATATCATCGGCAGCGTTATGGATGCCTAATAGGTACACAAGTCCCTATGATGCACAAGCAGATGCTTGCTCGCGTCTCTTTTAGGGGGTGATGATGCAGCGGCCTGCAATTGGCGATGCCGCATCCATCCAGCACGGTGCCGCGCTTCGCCACGCTTACTTGTCGGAGCGCAAGTCGTCGCGCGAGAAGTCATCGAGGGTGCGGTGATATTGGGGCGGTTCTTCGCCTTCCTCGAAACCTTCGTTATAGGTGCCGCGTTCGCGCAAGAAGCGGGTGAACTTGATGCGTTGCAACGTTTCGGGGTCCAACTGCTGGGGTGTGATGACCTCTTTATTGGGGCGAAAGGCAACCCAATCACCGGCGGGCTTGTCGTCGAGTTCGGGGTGGGTGGCCAAGAAGGCGAGGATGTCGGTGTGACCATTGCGCGGCTCGGGGTCATCCCCGAGCGCGACCAAATATGCTGCATAGGCGGCCAGTTCTGCCTGGGCGAGATTGGGTTTGACTTTTTCTTGCGTGGCGAACTCTGGCACCAGATAGACCTGGGCCGCAAAGTAACTGATTTGCTGCAAATCTTCTTTGCGGGCGGTGCGGCGGTCACTGGTGGGGGGGGCAAAGGACGCGGCATTGCTGGGCTCGTGCGGCTCGCTCAGGGCGATGTCGCTTGCTGGCAGTGTGTTGGGTTTGCGCTGCCACCACCCGCGTACAAAGCTGAAGATGCCACGCCGGGGGCGCGGCGCGGGGGGCTGCTGAACCATGGTTGTTTCGTCCTCGGCCTGGGGAGTGAAATTCTGTGCCATTCATCGTAACATGCGGCGCATGTCAGCGTCAATCGTTCAGGGCTTACAGCACCAATCGGATGGTCTGGCAGTGGCTTGCTGGGGGCTAGAAAGCATGCTGAGGATATGTCATGATGGGCGAACCTCGCATGCACCATGCGTTTCCTGTGAAGAAAGATACTATATCGAACATTTAATGTCAATAGACAGAGCGCGCCGCTATTTCCTTGGTTTTGGTTGACTGCGTAGTGGCTTACGCGCCATTTCTCCTGTGAAAGAGTTACGCTTTTGCGGACAATGGTCATGCTACAATACGAATGAATCCACGTGGCGACCAGTGTTTCGCAGCGGGATCATCCGTACCAGGGAGAACTTCGTTCGATGGCTTATGCGACCCCCCGCCCAGCTCGCTTTTATCGCCAGCGCGTCTTTTATGGTGGCCTCATCGCCGGTTTCGTGATCTTTCCCCTTCTCGTTTTCGCGTTGGGGTGGGTGCTCAGTCACCATGTCGCCGCCACCCCCAAGCCCGGCCCTGATTCGGGGAACATGACCATCACGTTGGATGACGACGTGTTGACCCTAGGCATGACGATGGGCCTGGCACGGGTGAAAAGCCAGGTGCCCTTTGAAGTGACGAACACGCGCGTCACCACGAAAGTGGGGGATCACATCGAAGTGCACGCCGACGGCAACTTTGGCCCCATCGTCATTGGCATGGATATGACCTTGGGGACGGTGGTCGATGCCACTGGCCACCTGGCCTTCCAGATCAAAGCGATCTCGGCGGCGGGGGCGGACCTCAGCCTATTTGGCTTTACGAATGCGCGCATCGAGGACGCTTTGGATCAGCAATTCGCCGACCTCGGCAGCGGGTCATTCGTCAAAGGGCTCAGTTACCAATTGACGAATGTGCGCACCGAGGCTGGCGCGCTGGTGGTTTCAGCGAAACTCGTGAAGATCTAGCTTCCTAGCTCTGAATATGAGGCGTGTGACTGGCATACACGAGATCTTGATATTCAGGATGGCGGCGAATATAGGCGGCGATGAAGGGGCATTCGGGGATGACCGTTCGCCCCCGCGCTCGTGAATCATCCAGGGCGAAACGCGCCAGCTTGCCGCCCACGCCGCCGCCTTCGAGTTCCTTGGGCACTTCGGTGTGGGTGAAGGTGATGGTGTCTCCCCCACTGTTCAGGTGATAGGCCGCGAAGGCCACATACGCGCCGACCTGGATCTGATAGCGGCTCTCGGCGGTGTTGTCAGTGACGGTCAATTCATCGGGATTGATGTTCATGGGGCTTCCTTTGTGGTGTGATAGGCATCAGCCTGGGCTACGATGCCGCGTGTTCCAACGCGATGCGGTCCCATTGACCTAATGTTGCGCCCGCTTCGTAGGTGCTGGCAAAGAATGCGCGCAGGTCCCCAGCGGGATCTGCCGCCAGCCGTACGGCATTATAAGGCAGCAAGAATTCGCCCAACCCGTCATCATATCGTGCGGCGGTGGGTTGCACCTGCGCGGTGGCCATGCCCGCTGGTGTGGGTGCGCTATAGGCATAAAACGCCGCCTGGGGGGCTTGCTCGCTGCCTGGCCAGAAGCCACAACTGATCGCTTCGTGGGAATAGGCCTCGCGCGTGATGCGATCCGCGCCGGGTCTTTCCGGAGCTTTGCGGCCTGAAAAGAAGGTGAGCGCCAGATCGAAACTGCCCCAGAAAAAATGGATTGGGCTGCTCTTGCCGATGAATTGGCCCCGATGCTCACGCAGCACGCGCTCAGTGCGCATCAGCACCTGCCAAAAGCGCTGGGCATATGCTGCGTCATAGGCATCGTGCTCTTCATCTTGTCGCACGGAATGGCATTCTGAATCTCGCTGGGC
>JACDGC010000568.1 GCA_013815535.1 Ktedonobacterales bacterium | reverse complement strand
CTATTTGGGGATGCTGATTCATAAATTGGGGGCGATGCCGTGAAATCGCCGCTGCAAATCATGAGGTTAGTTCACATGCTTTCCTTATTCGCGGGTTATGGAATTCATAGTGCGATGTCGTCACGCTGTGATGCACGAAGCATGGGAGGATACTTGCGCAGCGTATGCACGGTGGAGCATGCACGGGCAAACGCAAATGCGTCTCTTTGCCACCCCAGATTGGGTGGCAAAGAGACGCACAATCTCGCGGGCGGGCCTAAGCGATGGCGCTTTGGACCCCCGTGAAGCTCCACGAGGCCACATGGATGGCGGGAGCAAGCACCGGGATGTAATCCTTAGCGAGCAATCGCTCGCGGCCTAGCCCTTTGACACCATTTAGTGCCTCCCAGATGCTTTGCACGAAGCGGAACGATTTGACGGGTTGGGTCAACTCGCCATGCTCGATCAAGAACGTGCCATCACGCGTCATGCCCGTGAAGATCGCTTTGACTGGGTGCACCGGGTTGGTGTAGTGGAAGCGTGTCACATAGATGCCTCGGTCGATCCCTTTGATCAGCTCTTCGACGCTGGCCGTTCCAGCGCCTAAGGCCAGATGGATGGGCACGGGGCCAAAGGTGTTGGGCGCGGGCAGCGCGTGGCCGGTGTTGGGGCGCCCCTCTAGCTGCGCGTTGAAGCTATCATATGTGACGGCCTTGGCCACCCCATGATCGATGAGGACGACCCGTTGTGTTGGGACGCCTTCGAAGTCGAAGGCATTGGCGAGCGTGTGCGGATCGCTGGCATCATCCACCAACATGATGCTTTCCGCAGCCACGCGCTCGCCCAGGCGACCGACCATCGGACCACGGCCCTCGCGCTGGGCCTGCGCATCCAGCCCCATGAAGGCGAGGTTTTGCAGCATCTCGCTGACGGCATAACTTTCCAAAACGGTTTCATACTCGCCAATGTCCAACGCGATGGGGTTGCGGCTGCGGGCGGCGGTGTCGACGGCCTCGCGCGCCATCGCCTCGAAGTCAAAGGTGGCATCGATGCCCATGCGCTGTGTCCACCCCGACCCGTCGCCATCGGCCATCACCACCGCGTGGAATTCCGCATCGGTGCGCGGCTCATAGGCCCACACGCCCAGCGAATTGGCCACCGCGAAATGATTGACATTCGTCTCGAAGGCCCCGGCAGCTTCGAAGCCGCGTTCTTTGGCCAGTTGGATGACGGTGCCCACGGCCTTGGCACGTGCCTCGGGAGTGTAAGACGCCGTGTACTCACTGAAACTGGTGACGTGGGAGAGCGGCGCGTTCCCTGGCAACGAGTGCCATTCGGGATTTTCCGGCTGCACACGGGCGATCTCGGCGGCGCGTTCCACCGTCTTTTGAAGGCTGGCGTCATCTAACTCATTCGTGCCGACGACCCCCACCCGTTTGCCCACCACGGCGCGAATGCTGACCTGTGCGTTATCCTCAGCGACATTCTGATGGATGTGGTTCATCGCAAAGCGCGTCAGCGCGCCTTGGGTGCCAGTGAACAGCACCTCGGTCTGGTCAGCCTGCGAGAAGCCCAGAATCTTCTGGCACAACGCGCGAATTGTTGATTCATCCATTTGCATCGTTGTTGCTCCTGCTACTTGAATGCGCCGACGCCGACGCGAACATTGCGAAAACGGGTGGGGGCCGCGCCATGGCCGGTGCGCATCACCTGCATCGGCTCGCCTTTGCCACAGTTGGGCGTGCCCCAGGCCTGCCAATGGTCGCGATTGCCGACGGCATCGCAACTGCGCCAAAACTCGGGCGTGATGCCCGTGTAGGTGGGGTTTTTGACCAGCGCGCCCAGTTTGCCGTTCTTGATCTCCCACCCGATCTCCGTGGCGAATTGGAAGTTCAGCCGCAAGTTGTCGATGCTCCAGGAGCGGTTGGTCGTCAGATAGAGGCCATCAGCGGTATCAGCGATGAGGTCTTCCAGCGACCATGTGCCTGGTTGCAGGCTCACATTGGTCATGCGGATCATCGGCAGACGGTTCCAGCTATCCGCGCGCACGCAGCCATTGCTCACCAAACCCAGGTCGGGGGCGGTGTCGCGCGACATCAGATATCCGCTGAAGATGCCCTCGCGCACGATTGGGGTGGACTGCGCTGGCACGCCTTCGTCGTCCCAGCCAAAGCTACCGAGCGCGCCAGGCGTGGTGGCATCCGCGACGATGTTGACCACTGGCGAGCCATAGCGGAAGGTGCCCAACTTCTCGGTGGTGAGGAAGCTCTTGCCAACGAAGCCCGCTTCCATCCCCATCACGCGGTCGAGTTCGATGGGGTGCCCACAGCTTTCGTGGATTTGTAGCGCCGTTTGTTGCCCATCGAGGATGATGGTGCGCACGCCAGCCTCACACTGGGGGGCGCCCAACAATTGCACGGCTTCGGTGGCGATGCGCGGCGCGTTGCCCACCAGATCGAGCGCTTCGACCAATTCGAAGCCCGCCGTGCCATGCTGCCCCCCCGCCTGGGGATAGCTGCGGCGTTGCATCTCGCCGTTCTGCTGATCCACCGCGAAGGCTTCGATGCCCGCACCGCAGTGATAGAGCGTCTGCGTCACCACGCTGCCCTCGCTGGAAACGAAGAGCTTGGTTTCCTTCCCCGAAGACATCATCGCGCTGGTCACCGCAATGCCCGCGACCGAGCGCATGGCCTCATCGGCCCGCAAGAGCAGACTGACTTTTTCCCCGAGTGGCACCAAAAATGGATCGCGCTGCACGGGCGTGACATAATTGCCCGATTGCGGGGGTAAGGGGGAAAGGCGCACCGGCTGCCCGGCCACCAGGGCGCTGGCTTTGGCGATGCGCACCGCCTGGCCCGCCACTCGTTCGGCTTCGGCGGTCTCCATGATGGCGCTGCTGGCGAACCCCCAGGCACCGTTGACCACGACCCGCACATTGAAGCCGCGTGTGGTGGCGCTGTTGATGCCATCGACATTGCCCGCTTTGACCGAGATTTCCTCGGTCTCACGCTCCATCACCCGCACATCGGCATAGGTTGCCCCCAACTGCACCGCCACATTCAATGCGGTGTTTGCGATGTCTTTCATGCAACCGTCCTTTTGGCCATTGAGGCGCCACACTGGGCGCTCGCTCTTTCAGTGCATCGGCTGGGACGGTTCCCAGCGCACATGCAGTATATCTTTTTCGTACCAAGTTCCACTTCCCTCGCAACCGCGCATGTGAATTCATACCATCTTGGTCATTTGCCATCCGAAGGTCTGCTTGCACATCACTGAGTTTCTTCGCACTGGGCACACAAAAGCGGCACATCGACGGTTCTTACACCGCCGATGTGCCGCCATTTCGCCGTGCAGGCGGGTTGGCGTCATCACCAACCCCACCCGCGCGACTGCCCTAGCGCCAGCCAGGGAAACTTCACCATCGATTAAAAAGAGGGGAACGCGTTCGTGACGAGGATGTCAAAGGC
>JACDGC010000567.1 GCA_013815535.1 Ktedonobacterales bacterium | reverse complement strand
GCCCACGGGTCTTCATCAGCCGTGTGCTGGTGGGGTTGGTGGGGCTGACCCTGCTGGTGGGGCTGGCGGCACTGGCCGTCACGGGGTCGCGCGCCGTGGTGGAACGACGCCAACAGATCGGCATGTTGCGCGCGCTGGGCTTCCGGCGCTGGCATGTGCAACTCGTCTTTCTGGTCGAATCCGCTTTGATCGGCATCATTGGGACGGTCATTGGCGTGCTCTTGGGTCTGGCCTTGTGCCGCAATGTCTTCGCCGTCAATTTCTTCGAGCCGCTCCAGTCCGGCTTGGTGTTGATCGTCCCGTGGGGTGAACTCACGGTGATCTGCCTGGCCGCGCTGGGTGCATCATTGCTGGCGGCGCTGCTCCCTGCCTGGCAGGCGGGCCGCGTCGCCCCCGCCGACGCCTTGCGCTACGAATGACCCCGCAACAGTTCCAATCAAGAAAGCGATCAACCACGATGCGCCAAGCCACCCACAATGCCGAGCCCGCCGCCGTTGGCACCATGATGGTGCAAGCCAGCCACATCAGCAAGGCCTATCGTTCCCATGCCGCGCCTGTGATCGCCCTGCACGATGTCAGCTTCGCCGTGGCCCGTGGGGCCGTGGTGGCCATCATGGGACCGAGCGGCTGCGGCAAGACCACCTTGCTCAATTGCCTGGCGGGCCTCGATACGATTGATGCGGGCCAGATCCTCATCGACGGCACCGATCTCGCCCGGTTGAGCGATGGCCCACGCACCGACTTCCGCGCGCGGGCGATGGGCTTCATCTTCCAGAACTTCAACCTGCTGCCCGTCCTCAGTGCGGTGGAAAATGTCGAACTCCCCCTGCTCATCGCGCGAGAACGCCCCGCCATCGCTCGGCGCAAAGCGCGCGCGATGCTCGACGCCGTCGGGCTGGGCGATCGCCAACAGCACCGCCCCGCCGAGCTTTCGGGTGGGCAGCGCCAGCGCGTCGCCATCGCGCGCGCCATCGTGCACGACCCCGCCATCGTGTGGGCCGATGAACCCACTGGCAACCTCGATAGCGACGCCGCCCAAGAGGTCATGGCCCTCTTGGGCGACCTGAACCGCACCCGTGGCCAAACGCTGGTGCTGGTGACGCACGCCGCCGACATCGCCGCGCACGCCAGCCAGATCATTCGCATGCGCGATGGCCGCGTCGTCCCTGACGGCGGCAAATGACGCACGGCTTTGACGAAGTGGCGGTGGCGGGCTAAAATGGAGAGGATTGTTTCCCCCTCAGCACGCCACGGTCAGCGCGCCTGGGGCACACCGCAAAGGTTGTCACATGCCACTTCCTCACGCCATCAGTGCGCTGCCAGCAGATGTGGTCGCTCAATTGCAAGCCGCCGGTTTGCGAGCCACACGGCCACGCCTATTAGTCTTGCGGGCATTCCAAGAGCGCGCGGCTCAGCATCTCTCGGCGGAAGCCATCGTCCTCGCCCTGCGCGCGCAAGCCACGCCCCTGCCCCGCGCCTCGGTCTATAACAGCATCAGCGCGCTGGTGGCCCACGGACTGCTGATGGTGACGGACGTTGGCCCAGGCCGCACCTTATATGAATATATGGCGCATTGGCATCATCACTTCATTTGCCAGCAATGTGGCGTGATCCTCGACGTGCCATGTGTCGTCGGTGCCAGCCCATGTTTGCTGCCCGACCAGATCGATGCCGAGGTGTCGTCGGCACAAGTCATCTTTCGTGGCTTATGCCGTGCCTGTGTCCTTGCCAACACGAGCGCCGCGCCGCTGTCGCAGCCCTAGGCCGTGACATCTTTGCCCACCACCCCCGCGCCATCATCCAGGCAGTGCGGGTTGCCCATCTGCTTGCAAAGCATGGTGACGCATGACTATATTAGACAGTGTCTAAAGAAGACACGGCGATTTGTGCGACGAAGCAAGGGAGCACCATGCCGAGGATTCGGATGGTGCTGCTTGCCCCCTCAGTCACTGATGGAGACCCCACATGAGCGATCAGTTGCCGCCCCGCACCACCAACGATGCTGGCATCCCCGCCCCCAGCGATGAATATTCGCTCTCCGTTGGCCCCGATGGCCCGCTGCTCTTACACGACCATTACTTGATTCAGAAGATGGCGCAGTTCAACCGCGAGCGCGTGCCCGAACGCGTCGTGCATGCCAAGGGGAGTGGCGCATTTGGCTACTTTGAAGTGACGGCGGATGTCACCCCCTGGACCTCGGCAGCCTTCCTGAGCGCCGTGGGCAAGCGCACCCCCGTCCTGGCGCGCTTTTCGACCGTCGCGGGTGAGCAAGGTTTCGCCGACACGGTCCGTGACCCCCGTGGCTTTGCCCTCAAGTTTTATACCGAAACGGGCAATTACGACTTGGTGGGCAACAACACCCCCATTTTCTTCGTGCGCGATCCCTCGAAATTTCAGGACTTCATTCGCTCGCAAAAGCGCATGGGCGACACTGGCATGCGCAGCAACAATGCCCAATGGGATTTCTGGTCGCTCTCGCCCGAAGCCATCCATCAGGTCACCGTTTTGATGTCAGACCGTGGCACACCGCGCACGTATCGCCACATGAATGGCTATGGCAGCCACACCTTCATGTGGGTGAATGCGGGGGGTGAACGCTTCTGGGTCAAGTATCATTTCAAGACGGAGCAAGGCATCCAAAACTTCACCGATGCTGAAGCCGCCGCAATGGCCTCTCAAGATCCCGACTATCATCGCCGCGACCTGCGCGAAGCCATCGCCCAAAACGATTTCCCAGCTTGGCGGCTGGAAATGCAGATCATGCCCTTCGCCGACGCGGCCAATTACCGCTTCAACCCCTTTGATCTCACCAAGGTGTGGCCCCATGCGGACTATCCCCCCGTGACGGTGGGGCGCTTGGTGCTGGATCGCAACCCAGCCAACTTCTTCGCCGAGATCGAGCAGGCATCCTTCGAGCCATCCAACATGGTGCCAGGCATCGGACCCAGCCCCGACAAGATGCTGCTGGGGCGCATGTTCAGCTACCCAGACGCGCATCGCTATCGCATCGGCACCAACTATTTGCAGTTACCCGTCAATCGCCCCCAGGCACCTGTGCACACCTACACCAAAGATGGCGCGATGCGCTATGAGCACAGCGGTGACCAACCCGTCTATGCCCCCAATAGCTACGGTGGCCCCCAGGCCGCGCCTGAATACGCCGCCGAACCGACCTGGAGCGCCGATGGGGAATTCGTGCGCAGTGCCTATCAACTCCACGCCGAAGACGACGATTTCGGGCAAGTGGGAACATTGTATCGCACCACCTTCTCAGCCACGGACCGCGAACATCTGATCAGCAACATCGTCGGTCACATGAGCCAGGGGGTCGAGCGGCCCATTCAGGAACGCGCGCTGACGCTGTGGCGCAAGGTCGACGCCGACCTGGGTGAGCGCATCGCGCAGGGGCTGGGATTAGCCGCCCCCAGCCCGGTTGCCGACTAGCCCCCCCAC
>JACDGC010000566.1 GCA_013815535.1 Ktedonobacterales bacterium | reverse complement strand
CATGCCAGCACGCCCCAAGTGCCACCGCAATCGGGCGTGTTGACGGTGATGTTGATCTTGACGGCCTTCGCCTCGGGTTGCTCAGCAATGACGGGGGTCGAAGCCATCTCGAATGGCGTCCCCATCTTCACTGGCAAGGACGTGCAAGAGCGCTCCCAGAATGCCGCGCGGACGCTGGTGGTGATGATCAGTGTGCTGGTCACACTCTTCTTGGGCACCACGTACCTCGCGTGGCGGCTGGGAGCCTATCCGCGTGTGTCAGGCGACCCCACCATCACCTCGCAGATCGCGCACGCCGCGTTTGGGGGCAGTTGGCTGTTCTACCTGGTGCAGATCGCGACGCTGCTGATCCTCATCTTCGCGGCGAATACCTCATTCGCGGGGTTTCCGCTGCTGGCGGCCATTTTGTCGCGCGACAAATTTTTGCCGCCGCTCTTCGCTTATCGTGGCGAACGGCTGGCCTATAGCTCGGGCATCCTCATTTTGGGGGGATTGAGCGCCATCATCTTGGTCGCCTTCCAGGGCAATGTCAGCAATTTGATCAATCTCTACGCGCTGGGGGTCTTCACATCCTTCACGTTGTCGCAATTTGGCATGGTGCGCCATTGGCAGCACGTGCGGACGGCGGTGAGCAACCGTGGCTGGCGCATCTTTGCCAATGGGTTGGGCGCGGCGACCACGGCGGTGGTGACGCTCGTCATCGTCGTGGCAAAGTTCGACCGGGGCGCGTGGGTCGTGTTGATCATCGTGCCGTTGCTGGTCGGGGCGTTCTTGTGGTTGCGCCGCTATTACACGCGTGACCGCATCTTCGTCGAAGCCAACTTCCCCGATGTGAAGGCCAGCGTCGCCATCGTGCCCATCTTCAACGTCCGTGATGCCCGCACCGAACTGCGCTACGCCGCCAAGATTGCCTCCCACGCCATTGCAGTCCACATCGTCGCGGATGAAGCCGAAGCCGAGAGCTTCCATCGGCGCTGGGACGCGATCATGGGTGCTTCAACCACGGGCCTCGAACCGCAGCTTGAGATCATCATCTCGCCCTATCGCAACATCGTCTTCCCGATGGCGCGCTTCGTCGAATGGGTGGCGCAAGAAGCCCCCCCCGAAGAAACGTTCGCCATCCTCTTGCCCAAGAGCGAGCACCTGGCCTGGTGGGAGCAACCGTTGCATCGACGCATCGCGCAGCGGGTGCGTGCCGTGCTGGAGCGCGAGCAAGATGGCCATCGCTTCCAGGTCATCGACTTGCCCTATCGGTTGGCTCACCCTACCAATCCACCAAAATGAGGCTGCTAAGTCGGTGACGCCCTCCCCATCTTTCCAGGGAGGGCCTGCCTGATTGAGCGATGCGTCCCTTGCGAGATGTTGCTATAAATCAGGTACAGTGGTAGAAGACAGATTGATGGGTACGAACTGGTTGTGCCCGCGCCAGCCTGTCTTTCACAAAGGAGCCCATTTCCATGGCACAGCATCATCACCATCAGGAACCCGTCTGTACGCATCTTGATCAGATCCAATCCGTCACCCCCAGCGCGCAAGGTTGCGAAGAATGTTTGAAAATGGGGGACACGTGGGTGCATCTGCGCATGTGCCATGTGTGTGGCCATGTGGGCTGCTGTGATTCATCGAAAAACACCCATGCCACCAAGCATTTCCACGCGACGCAACACGCCATCATGCAATCCTTCCAGCCGGGCGAAGACTGGGGCTATTGCTTTGTGGACCAATTGATGCTCGATCCGTCGGTCTTTGCCGGGAAATAGCGCCACGCTGTTGGCCTCCGCGCCTGTTTTCCACGAAATGAAAGCTCCTCACCGTGCGCCCTTTGCCATCCACAAAGAAGGCGAGGCGGCGGTGAGGCGGCCCGTTTACGCTGAGGGAGAACCATGATGAGCGACCCCAACCACACCACCCGCACGGCGGTGGTGCCTGATGATTTCATTGGCAGCAAATATGGACGAATGTTCCCCGCGTTGCCCGTGCATGACTGCCCAGATGATGCCTTGATCTCGCTGGGTGGTCCTGGCTCGCGCGTCGATGCCACCGACGGGGCCGATGATGACGGGCCAGAGGCGAATCCCTGCATCCCGGCGGGGTGGCCAATCTTTGGGCAATTCATCGCGCACGACATCACGGCGGATCGGTCGCTGTTGCAACAACATGCCTCGGTGAACGACCTGCGCAATTTTCGCACGCCCGCGCTGAATCTGGAGTCCCTCTATAGCAATGGGCCAACCGGCGATCCTTTTATGTTTGATCGCGTCGACCCCGCCAAGTTTCTGCTGGGCATCGACGATGCCGGGGCGGCGAATGATGAGCCGCGCAATGTGCAGGGCCGGGCACTGATCGGTGATCCACGCAATGATGTGCATCTGATCATCTCGCAGCTGCATGTGGCTTTCCTCAAGCTGCATAACGCGGTGGTGGATCGGCTGCGGCTGGCGGGGACGCCCGCCGGGCTGGTATATAGCGAGGCACAGCGGCTGGTGCGGTGGCACTATCAATGGATCACCACGCATGAGTTCCTGCCGTTGACGGTCGGCCAGCCCATCGTGGATGCCGTGCGGGAAAATGGGCGACAGTTCTTTCACTTCGCTGGCATCCCGTTCGTGCCCGTCGAGTTCTCAGATGGCGCGTATCGTGCTGGGCACAGCCAGATCCGCACGGCCTATCAGATCAATCAAACCTTCCGGGCGAATATCTTCCCCGATCTGGCGGGGTTCCGCCCGGTGCCCCACGCGCATCACATCGACTGGCGGCTCTTCTTCGCGGTGAGCGACGCCCTGCCGCCGCAGCCGAGCCGCCGCATCGACGCGCGCGTGGCGCATCCCTTGGTGAACCTGCCTGATGACGTGGTGGGGGCCGATGTCGTGGGTGAGGCGCGGTCGCTGGCCTACCGCGACCTGCAACGCGCCCGCGCGCTGGATATGCCCTCGGGCGAGGCGCTGGCAGCGGCGATGGGGGTGCCGATCTTGACGCGCGAGCAGGTGGGCTTGGCCGACGCGGGCTGGGACGGCGATACGCCCCTGTGGTACTACATCTTGAAAGAAGCCGAGGTGTTGCACGCGGGCGTGCAGTTGGGGCCGCTCGGTGGGCGCATTGTCACCGAGGTGCTCTTCGGTTTGCTCGATGGTGACCCAACCTCCTATCGCAATGCCCCAGCTCCCTGGCAGCCCGAACTCCCCAGCGCTGAGCCAGGCACCTTCACCATGGCAGATCTGTTACGTTTCGCGGGGGTCGCATGAGCATCGAAACATCGCAAGAAGAAACCCTGGATGAAAAAGAGACAAGTCGGGTCGAAGCGTTTAGCGATGGTGTTTTCGCCATCGCCATCACCCTTTCGACTTTGGCATTTTTAGGCCGCATAACAGAGTGTATCGAGCAGGGAATAGAGCACATCGTGGGGGGAATCGGCGGTCTCAATAGCGCCATGCAGGGTTGGCGAATTCGTCCAGAG
>JACDGC010000565.1 GCA_013815535.1 Ktedonobacterales bacterium | reverse complement strand
GGCAGTGCCTCGGCCCGGTTCGTCTCATAGTGGGGGTCGCCTGCGTGGGCATTCACCGCAACGATGTGGCCATGCTCAAATGTCAGCCCTTGCTGATGCGTCAACTCATGAAAACGCGCTTGCACGGTATATTCAGTCAGGTTGGTGTTATCCGCCCGCAATTCCTCGCGCACCCAGTCCAGCAGCGCATCACGCGCGGTCAGGATGCGCTGGCTGGCGTCACGATGCGACGCGATCTGAGCGGGGCTGAGGACGGCCTCGAAGCGCTGCGCCAGATTGGCGGAACTGACGACCTCGATTCCCAGGCTGCGAATCCAATCCACCGTGCCAGCGTCCACCCATGACGTGACAGGAATGGCGTTATCCGGGGAATATTCCATGGCCACCCGCCGCGCCCCTGCCAACGTCTCGCGCAGGAGGCCGTACAGCTCGTTCCATGTTTGGAAGATGCGGCGCTGGCCGGGCAGTTCGCTGAGCACGTGCGGCTCCACCGCACTGATGAGCGCGGTCGGCTCGCCCTGCGCGGGGATGTAATAGAACCAGCGCCGCGAAAAAAGCGCGCCACTCTCGAGGTTCAAGACACGATGCGCGATGGGATTCGAGCGGCGAAAGTCGTAGAGGAGCCAGCCATCTAGCCCCGTCTCGCGAACGGCCTCAGCGAGATCAGGAACACCTTGTGCAGCCATAGTGAACGGTCCTTATGTGACAAATTCTGCTATGGCTATTGTATCATTCATCGCTCGGCACACGTCGATGTGCCAAGGATGATGTGGCGCGTGGGAACCCTGATCGACAACACAGCAACAGCGCTCAGCCGAAAGAGATAATGAGGGGGCGCAGCCTTTTAACTTGCTGAGCTACGCTACAATAGTTGAACGCATGCTGTCAGCACGCAATGCCACACCCTTTCACAAGAAGGCCAGGGAGGACCAATGAGCGAGCCGCCAAAACCGCCCACCACACCCAAGGCCGTGGCCACGCGCGCACGCATCCGTGATGCCGCCTTTCGCTTGCTGGCCGAGAAGGGTTATGAGGGCACGACGATGCGCGAGATTGCCGACACGGCCCAGACCTCGCTCGGCCTTACCTATCGCTACTTCCCCAGCAAAGACGCCATCATTTTGGAACTCTACGGCCAGTTTCAGGGAGACCTCGCCCACATCGTGGCGGATTTACCACCGACCACCATAGCGGAGCGCTTTTTCACGGCGATGGTGAAACTGTTGGAGATGATGGCCCCTTATCGTGCCACTTTGGGTGGCCTCTTCAGCGTGTCACTGAATCCACGCTCGGGGGCAGGCGTGTTTGGCGAGAGCGTCGCGCAGGTGCGGCACGAGGCGCGCGCGGTTTTCAGCGATCTGGTCCGTGGCGCACGCGACGCCCCCAAAGATGCACCGATGCGCGACGATCTGGCGACGCTGCTCTATGGCATGCAACTGGCCATGGTGCTGTTTTGGTTGCAAGACCACGCTGCCGACCACGCGCGCACCACCGCCCTGCTGACCTGGGTGCGCGATGCCCTCGCCGCCGCACGGCCAGCGCTGGGTCTGCCCCCCGTGCGCAAAATGCTGTTACGCTTGGCGGGCATCGTTGGGCCACTGTTGGGTGCATGAAGTCCTGCCACGGTTGCGGGGGCCACTCAATTTCGTGCGCCAGCCCCACAGGCCAAAAAGGGAAAACACGCCCGTTATGAGAGAAATGGATGCGCGCAGTAGGCGATCTGGCACTGAGATTCCCCCAAAAGCCTGCCGAAAGTGTATAATGTGAGGAATTACATGAAGGAGCCAGCCCTATGCCAATGCCACTCAATCTCCCGCGCACCCTCGCACGCGCGGCAGGCATCACCACAGCGAGCTTAGCCGGTGCGGCGCTGGCGGTGGCCGGGCTCAACCGCCTCATCAGTCAGACGGCGCCTGCCCCCGAAGCTCCGATGGGACTCACCCCAGAGCGCTATGCCTGGGCTGGTGGCGACTGTGTCTACTCGGTGGGTGGCAAAGGGCAGGCGGTGGTGCTGCTGCACGGCATCTATGCCGGGGCATCATCCTTTGAGTTCCGCCATATCTTCCCCCTCTTGCTGCGCAATTTTCGCGTCTTCGCACCCGATCTGCCCGGTTGCGGACAATCCGCGCACCCGCCGCGTGTGTACGATCCCGAAACCTATATTGACTTTATCTTGGATTTCGTGCAGCAAGTGGTCGGCGGCGCGGATGCGCCCGTGCATGTCATCGCCAGTTCGCTGACGGGGGCCTATGTCATCAAGGCGGCGGAGCGTCGCCCCGACCTCTTCGAGCGCTTGATCTTGATCGAGCCAACGGGGATCGATCATCTGGCGGTCGCACCATCAGCGTGGCAGCGCTTCCTGGGCAAACTCTTTCGCGCGCCGTTGGTAGGCACCGCGCTCTATCATGGCCTGGTGTCACGACCCGGGCTGCGCTATTACCTGAAGCGTCAGGTTTATCACGACCCCACCGACGTGACGGACGACGTGGTGGATGCCTACTATGCCGTCGGTCATGTACCCAACGCGCGCTATGCCGCTTCCAGCTTCGTGGGGGGCAGCCTCAACTGTGATATCGCTGACGAATTCGAGATGCTCACCCAACCCGTGCTGTTGTGTTGGGGGCGCCACGCGACCTTTACCCCGCTCGAAGATGCCGAGTCGTTCATGGAACGCAATGTCAACACCGAGCTGGCGATCTTTGACCACAGCGCCTCTCTGCCCCAAGAGGAAGAAGCTGACGATTTCGTCACCCAGGTGCGCAACTGGCTCCGCGCGGGCATCGGTTCACGCTACTAGTCGCTAGGCAGACGCAACGCGGCCATCGATCCGGATCGATGGCCGCGTTGCTTCATGTGGGTGAGCCATGCCGATGCATTACCACATGCACCGATCACACGACCGTTGCCCACACCCATTCCAGAGGACATCGAAGAAACGCTAGAATTTGAAGTGGGTAAGATCGACCCACCGCACTGCCGCCACCGTGACGGCGAGGGCAAAGAGCACCAATGAGGGAATATTCAAAGCCAGTGGCTGGTTCGCGCGAAAGTGGACGACCACCGCGCCAACCATGGCGAGCGCCAGCCCAATCGCCGCCAGGGCTGCCAGCGCTGGCACGAAGATGCCGATGAGCACACCCAGCGCCCCCAACACTTCCAAGGCCCCCGTCATCGACCAAAACCACGGCACGACACGCAACGTGTCGCGTTGCGCTACGGATTGCTTGGCGCTGGCAAGTTTGCCACCCCCCGCCGCAAGAAAAGCCAACCCTAGCAGAACTTGAAAAACGATGGCGAGAATGACCATATGAAACCTCCTATGAGTGTGGTTGACGCGCATATCGGCACACGCACCAGTTACAGTTTTGCCGCGCAGTCGCCCCAAATAGACGAGGGGGGGGAACGCTCAACCAAGGCGCGTATTGAGAGTATAGAGCTAATCTGTAGCGTTGTCAAGTGCAGA
>JACDGC010000564.1 GCA_013815535.1 Ktedonobacterales bacterium | reverse complement strand
CGACCGCACCATCCAGCGCATCATCCGCGAAGTGGATATGAAAGAGTTGGCCAAGGCCCTCAAGAGCACGCAGGAAAGCATGCGCACCGCCGTCTACCGCAACATGTCTTCGCGGGCCGCTGAGATGTTGCAAGACGAGCTAGAGACCATGGGGCCGGTCCGGTCCGACGTGGTCAGCCGCGCTCAACGGGGCATCGTCAACATCGTGCGCCGCCTGGAAGAGCAAGAAGAGATCGTCATCAATCGCGGTGGAGAAAACGAAACCGTTTGAGTGGCTGGGGGGCACGCACGGCCCCCCACAGACGCAGCACCGTCGAGGAGGATCGCCCGATGACCCATCATCACACCCGCACCAGTTGGGTGCAGCACGGCAAGGTGCGCTTCGAAGAAGTGACCGCCCAACTGCCGCGCCTGTGGGAAGCCCCCAGCGAGGTGAGCGAACCCCACACCGCCACCGAAAGCCCAAGCCATATGCCCACTCACGGGCCGGGTGGTCTGGATAGCGCCATCATCGAAGCCGAGGCCCAGGCGCGCATCATGGCCATCGAGGCCGCCGCCGCCACCCAGATCGCCGCTGCCCAGGCCGAGGTCGAGCGCTGGCGGCAACACGCCCTGCAATCGGAGTCCGAAGGCTATTCACGCGGCTTCACCGCAGGCTATGCCGATGGCACCCAACAAGGCCAGACGGAAGGCGCCGCCGCCGTCAAAGCCGAGGCACGTGCCCAACTGGACCAACTGGTCGTGCTCACCAAGGCCGCGCGCGTCGAGACGCGCCACGCGCTGCTCGCCACGCGTGAGCAGTTGACCCACCTCAGCATCGATATCGCGCGGGCCATCATTGGGGAGGCCCTGCGCATCGATACCGATCTGCTGTCGCGCCGCGTCGCGCATCTGTTGGATGGCCTCGGCGAGAGCGCAACGGCCATCGTCCGGGTCGCCCCGGCTGATCTGCCCGCGCTGCAACCACATTGGGCCGCTGCCGCGCGGGCGCGCCGCATGGGCGAACGCGGACCCCGGGTCGTCGCTGATGAAGCACTGGCCCCTGGTGACTGCATCGTGGAGGGCACCGTTCGCTATCTCGACGCCCGCCTAGAGCCCCTCTTCACACGCGTCGCCGAAGCCTTCGCCGCCATCCCCGCCACGCCGCCTGCCCCCTCGGAAGAGCCCGAGGAGCGGGCGGCCTGAGGCGACGACCGCTATGCCCAGAAAGGATGCCACATATGATCGATTTAGCCCCCTATCGCGCGGCGCTCAGCGGCCACAAACTGCTGGAGCCGCTGGGAACGGTGACGCGCGCGGTCGGCTTGGCCGTGGAAGTCGCGGGCGTCAGCGCCAGCATCGGCGAATTGTGCGCCATCCGCCCGCGTGGGGGCGGTGAGGAACTGCTGGCGGAGGTCGTCGGCTTTCATGATGACACCCTGCTGCTGATGCCGCTGGGCGATCTGCGGGGCATCGAGCCAGGCAGCCACGTGCGCCGCGCGCCCCACCCACAACTCGTGCCCGTTGGACCAGGATTGCTGGGCCGCGTGGTGGATGCACTGGGCAACCCGATGGATGGCAAGGGGCCGCTCACCGACGTCCGCTATGTGCCAATGCGCACCGCGCCGCCCGCCGCGTTGGAGCGCCCCACCATCCACGAGCATCTGACGACTGGCGTACGCACGATTGACGGCGTGCTCACCTGCGGGGTCGGCCAGCGCGTCGGCATCTTCGCGGGCAGCGGCGTGGGCAAATCGACCTTGATGGGCATGATCGCGCGCGGGGCCAGCACCGAATGCAACGTCATCGGCTTGGTGGGTGAGCGTGGGCGCGAAGTGCAAGACTTCATCGAAAAGCAACTTGGTGAGGAGGGTATGCGGCGCTCCGTCCTGGTCGTTGCCACTTCGGATCAACCCGCCCTCTTGCGGCTCAAGGCGGCGTGGATGGCAACGGCCATCGCCGAGGAGTTCCGCGAAGCGGGTTCCCACGTGCTGCTGCTGCTGGATTCGGTCACGCGCGTGGCGATGGCGCAACGCGAGATCGGCCTGGCGGTCGGCGAGCCACCCGCCTTGCGCGGCTACACACCCTCGGTCTTCGCCCTGTTGCCGCGCTTGCTGGAACGCAGCGGCATGTCGGCCAAGGGAGCCGTCACCGCTTTTTACACCGTCTTGGTGGAAGGCGACGACATGAATGAGCCCGTCGCCGACACGGTGCGCGGCGTGCTGGACGGCCACATCGTCCTCGCGCGCGCCCTCGCCGCCGAAAACATCTATCCCGCCATCGACATCTCGCACAGCATCAGCCGCGTCATGACGGATGTGACCACGCCCGCGCACCAAAGCGCCGCCGCACGGCTGCGCGACGCCCTGGCCACCTATGAACGCCACCACGACCTGATCGCCATTGGGGCCTACGTCCACGGTTCCAGCCCGTCCATCGATGCCGCCCTGGCACTCCATCCCAAAATCATGGCCTTTCGTCGGCAGAATCAAGCCCAACTTGAGCCTTTTGACCGTTCAGTAAAAGCGCTGGATGAGGCAACATGGTAGGGGGGGCCATGAAACGCGCGGAGCGCGGCCATCCCCCCCACCGAAAACGCGAAACGGGGGCCGCATGCCCAAAGCATTTCCCCTGCGCGAGGTGTTGGAGCACCGCAAACGCCAGGAAGAACAGCGCCAGATGGAGGTGGCCCGCGCCGAGGCCCACCTCGCCCAGGCCCGCGCCGCCCAACGGCTGGCGGAGGTCAGCCGCGACGCCGTCGCCGCCGCGCTAGAAGGCGCCAAGGTGGCCCCCCAGATGGACGTCTATGCGCTGCAAGCGATGGGGCACCGCCACGCACGCATGGAAGGCGAGGTCGCGCAGGCGCGCGTGGTCGTCACTTCACACGAGGCGACGGTGGGCACTGCCCGCCGCACCGCCACCCAGGCCAGCCAGGACCGCCTGATGCTGGAACGCCTGCGCGACACCTTCGAACGCGAGCAACGGGCTGAGGTCGAACGCAAAGATGCCGAACGGTTGGGCGAAGTTGCCTTGCTGCGCTGGCACGCCAATCAATCCACGGAGGAACACGGATGAGCATGCCTCAACTTTTCGACACGACCATTGCCCGCCTGAGCTATGGGCTGGATGGTCTGTCGCAGCGCCAATCCATCATTTCCGATAACGTGGCGAATGTCGACACGCCCGGCTATCTGACGCACGACGTCCCCTTCGAGGCATCGCTGCTGAGCGCGATGGGGGATGGCAGCTTCGCTGCCCAGGCTGGCTTGCCGGGCGGAGGGGGCGCGGTGCCGGGCGCACTGCCCGGGTCTATCACCCGCACGGACCTGCGGACGCGCAACGATGGCAACAATGTCGACACCAATCAGCAGATGACCGAGATGGCCCGCACCACCGTTGTCTATCAGGCCGCGACTCAGCTCATTTCCAGCAAATTCGCGTTGCTCTCGTCGGCCATCGCGCCCGTCAGCTGACGCAGGCAGGCATGTTC
>JACDGC010000563.1 GCA_013815535.1 Ktedonobacterales bacterium | reverse complement strand
GGATTATTGGGGGTGCTGTTCATCATTTTCAATCATAGGAGCCTCGCTGAGGTCATACGCCATTATAATCCGTATTGGGCTGTAGAATCTGATAGTAGTATAATTTTCATTGTATCTGTGCTTGCTTTGGTTAGTTTTGGCATCTTTCGCTTGGTGGATAGTGGCGGCTATTTGCGGAAGCGCTTATATATGACTAAAGAGGGTTTGCAATGGGGGAGGCAGCATATCCCATGGCGCTCTGTCACTGGATTTTACTGCTATCAAGCATGGAATCATGTGACGCAAAGCACCGAGCCAACAGCTTATCGTGTCGATGGGGATGGCGTCATTCTCTATTGGTATTTGCCATTGAATGCGCGGCCAGAGCGCTATGCCGTCTCGGATCGGCTGGCGCGATTCGTCGTGGCCTATAGCATGCTGCCACTGCGCGATGTGACTCCGTATAGCGAAGAGATGCAGGCCAACGGCAACGATGTCAGGCGCTACATCGCTGCCCGCAAGGCTGCTGGGGTGGACACAACCGAGCTAGAGGCGGTGCTGGCCCCCCCGCGCCCAGCCCTTACGCCGCCCCAACGCAGACAACGCTTGCGCTGGTCAGCAGTTTTTGTGGGGACGTTCGTGGCACTCATCATCGTGCCAGTCGTGCTGGAAATGAGTGTGCAGCCGCGCTATTTCGCCACCTTGCCAGCGCGCATCCATGCACGCACCCCCATTTTCAGCGACCCACTCACGCAGCCAGATGGTAAATGGCCCGTCACCACGACGACGTATTTCAAAAATGGGGCCTATCATCTTTACCAACCCCACAGCACAACATATTCGGTGGAAGACGCACACCTCCCAATCGCCGTGATGTTGCCCATAGGTTTCGGTGATGTCGCCGTGCAGGTGACACTCACGGGTAGTTATAGGGATGCGGGTATCGTCTTGCGCGCTGACATGGGTGCCACAACCTTCCTCAAAGCAGGGTTGGACGACGGGGGATATGCCCAACTCAATTGGTGCCCATCACCAGATCCCGCGTACCGAGATAGTTGCCAGACGCTTGGCTTTCCGTTCAGGTCTGAGCCGAGCCAGAACGGAGGCGCTATGGCAAGGTTGCCCGCGCACACCCTTCTGCTCATTTCGCGTGCCAGCACATGGGTATATTATGTGGATGGCACGCTTGTGGGGAGCTATCGTGACACCGAGGGCATCATCTCACAACAGGGGAGGATCGGCCTCTATTCCAAATATCCCGACTCAGATGTCGCGTTCACCAACTTCGCGGTGTATCCGGTGGATGCCACCCTGCCGTGGGGCTATTGACCAGCGGGCGGGGGCGTCAACAGAAACTGCTGCATCTCAGGCGGGACGAGGTGGATGGCTGGCTGCGCTGGCCCAGAAGCAGTGTGGGGGCTGACCAACGACCGCACCGCCTCAAGCGCCAGATAGCCACCGATGGCCAGCCCGGCGGTCGTCTTCAAGTTGAAGATCGTGCGGTGGCGGTCGCCATCTGGCCCCGCGAAGGAAAAATGCTCTTGCCCATGAAAGGGGTCGCGGAGCGCCGTCGCCAGATGTTCCGCGAGATTTTGCACATAGGCCGCGATGCGGGCTGGATCGCCCTGTTTGATGGCGATGTCAAACTTGACCAAATCTTCGGGGGGAATGTAAAACAACCCATGGAAGGGGAATTCGATGTAATATTCGCCATGCTTCACGTCAGCAAGCTGATGCGCCGTGTTGTTGAGGTATTCCACGTACCAGGCCTGCAAGCCGTCACGGGTGCCATAGAGGAACACCATCGTCACATTGTGCAGCATCAACAATTCGTTTTCCGTGAGGGTGTGGATGTTGACGACGCGGTGCAGGTGCCCATAGATGTCGCCAAGCAACGGCACCGACTGCACCACGCCAGGGATCGCCTTCAGCGCGGTTTCGGCCAGCCGCGCGGTTTCGTCGTGGTGGGGCGACGGGTGCAGCGGCGGCTCGGTCGCCAACGTGGGGTTTTGCTCACGAAAGTAGGTCCGGCGGAACTGGAGATAGTCCGTGCTGATATCGCCATAGAGTTGACTGGCCAGGGGGCGGGTCGCGGTGAGCAGCCCGGCGGGGTCAGGGACTTTCATCGTGAAGGGTTGCGGTTGAGCCATGGTGGTGGAACCTTTCGCAAGTGGCGGTGACTGAGGCAATTACCGCCATTGTACCATGCAGCAGGCACGACGTGCTGTGACGAAGGCGACACCACCCGCGAATTCTCATAAATTATTTTACAAACGCGACCATGCTTATTTCTGCACGACCGTCCAGACGTAGTCGCAGGGCGGCTGCATGCCGAGCACAGAGAAAGGGATCGCGGGCTCGGGATGCTGGCGCAGGTATTGTTGCGCGGCCTCATTGTGGGCATAGAAACGCTGCACGACGCGCCGGGCACTGCCCAAGGAACGGAAATGCACCTGCATCTCACCTTGCATTGGCAAGGCCTCGTGCGTGAAGCCCTGGCGCTTCAACCAGGCGAGATCGGTGGGGCGCGGCCAGATCAGCACGATCTTGCCACCCGAGCGGGTGACGCGCCGCATCTCGTTCAGACCACGGCGGGCCTCATCGCCATCATCGGCGGTGAAGGCGGAGCACGAGAGGGTGACATCCACGCTGTCATTCGGCAACGGCAAGGCATCAAACCGACCACGCAGGGGGGTGACGCGCCCTTTCAAATGCTGAGCCTCGGCTTTTTGTTCCAGAATGCGCAACAAGCCAGGGGAAGGATCGATAGCATAGATATGGCGGGCACCCGCACGCAGGGTGTCGAGGGTCGCCCTCCCGCTGCCCGCGCCAGCGTCTAGCACGACGCGGTCATGCAGGTCAGCACGCAATCGCCGGAAGATGCCCGGATGCAGACGCTCACCCTCGGTCAATTCTTCGTACCACTCCGGCGTCTTCCAATAGGTCAATTCCCAAAAGAGGCCATCCAAAATGCGCCGTCGCCGGGCGGCGACCTCGGGGGCCAACGCACGCAACCGCTGCCGCTCAGCGAAACGGGCACGATGTTCCTCTGGCAGCGCTTGGCGTACCAGACGCACCAATGCTTCAGGGGCGTCGTGAAACGCGATGGCGAGATCGTTGACGCTCAAATCGCGCAGGTCATCTGCCAGCAGATCGCTGAGCGTCTGGGGATCGAAGACCAGAAGGTCTTCTAGCTGGAAGGGATTGCTGAAGACATGGTCGCTGACGACATGAAACGATTTCTCGGAGTAGAGAGGATTCATCATGGGGGCATCTTCCTCGGTTGGTTCGTGTAAACGAGCAATACGCAACCAGGATGCCAACTCGCATGGATTACGGCTCAGTTTGGGGTGAGTTTGCGAACGCTCACGGCATGACCACAAGCGGTGCCACGTGATGCTCAGCCGCCCTGCTCACGGACCGGGAAGGTTGTTGGTCCTTGAAGCGCGGGCCATCAGCCACGCAGACGCAGGATGCGCTGTGGCCAGGAA
>JACDGC010000562.1:1297-3480 GCA_013815535.1 Ktedonobacterales bacterium | reverse complement strand
ACACGTCGCCCACCAGCGGCGTTGGCTACATGAAGGATCTGCTTGCGACCGCCGCCACCATCGCGCCGGGGCACCCCGCGCAGATCGCCACCATCGCCGGGCGGTTGTATGCAATGGACCGCGACAACCGCTGGGAGCGCACCGGGCGCGTCTATGCCGCCATGACGGAGGGCACTGGCACGCCAGCGAGCGATCCCATTGCGGCCATCGCCGCAGCCTATGACGCGGGCATCACCGATGAATTCATCGAGCCGATCACCCTGCGTGACGCCGATGGCGCTCCAGTGGGGCTCGTCAAAGATGGCGACGCGGTGATCTATTACAACTTTCGTGCTGACCGCGCGCGCCAACTCACCAAGGCATTCGTCTTCCCCACCATGCCACCTGGCAGCGAGACGGTCTTTCCACGCGGCCCGCGCTTGGCTGACCTCACCTTCGTCACCATGACTGACTATGAAAAGGGTCTGCCAGTGCTGGTCGCCTTCCCTGGCGATGATGTGGAGCAACCGCTGGCACGCGTCATCAGCGATCAGGGGCTACGCCAATTCCACACCGCCGAGACGGAGAAGTATGCCCACGTCACCTACTTCATCAACGGTGGCCGCGAGACGCCCTTCCCCGGTGAAGATCGCCTGCTGGTGCCCTCACCCAAAGTCAAGACCTACGATTTGCAACCCCAGATGAGCGCCGTCGCCCTCACCGACAACGCGGTGGAGCGCATTCGTTCGGGCGATTATGACGTGGTCATCATGAATTATGCGAATGCCGATATGGTTGGGCATACGGGCATCGTCGCCGCCGCCATCACCGCCGTCGAGACGGTGGATGCCCAGGTTGGCCGCGTGGCGGAGGTGACGCTCGCGGCGGGGGGCGCGCTCTTCATCACCGCCGACCACGGCAACGCTGACCAGATGGTCGATTACACGACGGGCCAGCCTTTCACCGCGCACACGACCAATCCGGTGCCGTTCTACTTCGTCGTGCCCCAGTGGCCCGGTGCCAGGCTGCGGACGAATGGCGTGCTGGCCGATATCGCCCCAACCATGCTGGGGGTGATGGGCTTGCCGATTCCCGCTGGCATGACCGGCAATACCTTGATTCAGGGGCTTTAGGGTAAAGCAGAGATTTGTTCACTTAAGGAGCAGTCAACGTGGACCAAGAGTTTACCATCCCATCGCGGACGGCGCGGTTTTTGTGGCAAAACACCATCGAGACGGGGGTGGTCGAGGGCGACAACATCCTGGCGCTCATCGACGATCTGGCGTTGGAATCTGGCACGCGTCCGCTGGCAAAGTTGAGTGGTGTGAAGCTGCTGCCACCGTGTGAGCCACGCACCATCGTGTGCATTGGCCGCAACTACCGCGAACACGCGGCGGAAATGGCTGAGGAACTGCCGCCCGAGCCGCTCATCTTCCTCAAGCCGATTACGAGCCTCATCGCATCCGGCGATGCGATCATCTATCCCAGTTGGGTCAGTGAAAATGTGCATTTCGAGGGCGAGTTGGCGGTGGTGATTGGCCGCACTTGCCGCCGCGTGGAAGAAGCCGAAGCGCTGAACTACGTGTTGGGGTATACCATCGCGAATGATGTGACGGCGCGGGATCTGCAACGCAAAGATGGCCAGTGGACGCGGGGCAAAGGCTTCGACACCTTTTGCCCGCTGGGGCCGGTGCTGGTGGAAGACATCGACCCCACCAATCTAGAGCTCACCACACGCGTCAATGGTGAGGTGAAGCAACATGCCCGCACATCGGAATTGATCTTCGGCATTCCGCGCCTGATCAGCCATGTTTCGCAGGTGATGACGTTGCATGCAGGTGACGTGCTGCTGACGGGAACGCCAGCGGGCGTTGGCCCCCTCAAGCCCGGTGACGTGGTGGAAGTCGAGATTGAGGGCATTGGCATCCTGCGCAACACTGTCGTCGCTGGCGAATGATGAGCCCTCCCGTGGGCTGGCCAAGGTGGGTAGCCCACGGATGCTTCTTTGACCACCGCGCGTCAGTGGCGGTCTCATCCCTGCCTCAGAATGAGCGAGGAAGTGGCAGGAGCGCTCCCCCTCAGGGCGCTTTCATCCGCTCATCTTCGTTTTGGGGACGCTCAAGGATGAGCACAAATTCAGACGTGACGGTCGCCGGTTGCGCCACGAAAATCTGGACCAGTCGCCAGCCTTGCCGGGCATATTC
>JACDGC010000562.1:0-1287 GCA_013815535.1 Ktedonobacterales bacterium | reverse complement strand
TTCCTGCACTACGTCTTGATAGTCGTGCAGCATCTTGCCGTATTGGTATTTTGCGGGGTGGTTGACGAATCGGTACTCATACATAGGCGACCTCCTCAGCATCACTTTCCGAGAGATTTTCGTGCCGCTCGACGCGACACGGCTGTGCTGTTATTATGGTAACATCTCCCTCTTCTATCTTGCTAGCGTGTGAGGGTAATGTTCCACAGGTGTGATGCTGGAGTTAGGGCCTGCCTGGGTGAGCATTGGTTTCGCCAATGGGGAACGTTGCCAACAGCCACGCTCCTATTCCTGACCAAATTGCCTCTTGGCTGATGCGTGGCAGGATCGGAAGAAAGGCCCCGGAATGGGCTGTCGTCTTCAGGAAGACAATCCACCCGAAGAAGTTGTGATGTTGCCACACGAAAAGGTAAAAGCTGCGCGCTGGTCGTGCCACCCAAGCCGTGATCTCTTCTTGACCCCCAGATAGATGCGGCGAGCGACCCACTCGTCCAACGCATAGATCCCCACTCCGAAAGAAAAGACGCCTAAGAGTACCCCCGTTTGCTGTGCCATCCCCCACGATCCTTGCGTCACTGTCGCACTGTATGTGAACGACCACGCGCATGCCCGATTTTTTGATTTGGTATGACAAGAGGTCAATCAACCGGATATGCTAGATACCGGGTATTTGAGAGGCAGTTTCATCCGCGTTGCCGTTTCCCTTGGGTGACGTAGCGATTGCCCGTGAGCGGCGATTGCACGAAATCATCACCTAATAACCTCAGCACGTCCCATTGAGCTTTGCGCCCATAATGGAGTTGTTTGCTCGCGCCAACCTCCACAAGCCGCACATCGATCTTATATTGGTCGATCATCTGCTGCAACGTCGCAAAATCCTTCAGATGGTGGGCGTCGAGCCGTCCTTTTAAGGCGATATTGCGCAGGCGTGCGCGCTTTCTGGGGTCGCGCATGCAGGCAGCGTGAAACTGCGCAAACTGCGTCTGATCGATGATTGCCAGTTCCGCGAGGACGTTGAGCGCATTGGTGGCGGCCACGGTGACGTGCGGTCCCTCGCGAAAAATCTTATCGTATTCCACTCGATTAAAGATGAAAATATGCCCATTCCAACAGAGGCAATCGATGACTTCATCAATCTGAATGGCCGGGGTATCCATCTTGCCATAGACGCCGCCATTCATGAACGCCAACAGACCGTGGCCCGCCCGCACAATCTTTTTGGACGTGTAGTGGCGAAAGCAATAGAGCGAGGGGTGATCGGGTTGACTGAAGACGATGGCATAAGCG
>JACDGC010000561.1 GCA_013815535.1 Ktedonobacterales bacterium | reverse complement strand
TAGCAGCATTTTTGGGGGTGACGATTTCGGAGGCGTGGTGGCTGGGGCCGAGCCTGCTGCGGTTGCTGCCCAATCTCACGGCGGCCATGGCGCACGAACCGACGGATGCCCGTTGGATCTGGCTGATGCTTGAGCCAGTGACGGCCCAGGTGATCGGGGATATTGGCTTTCATGGCCCCTTGCACGCTGACGCCACCGTGGAGATCGGCTATAGCCTGGTGCCGTCAGCGCGGGGGTTTGGCTACACCACCGAGGCGGCGACGGCGGTGGTGGGCTGGGCATTCGCCCACACCCAGATTGCCGAGATCATCGCGCAAATCGCGCCAGAGAACGCGGCATCGCTGCGGGTGGCGACAAAATTGGGGATGCATGAGGTGCCGCTCCTCTCAGCCAGTTATCGCTATTTTAGCGTGGCGCGTGGCGAGGCTGCAGCAGGCACTGTCGCATCCTGAACGGGCCCACTGGCTGATTCAATCCCCCACCTCAGTGCCCGCCTGCGCCTGACAGGTGGCGGATTGGCCATCAGCGGTGAAGAATGGTCCGGCGGTCTGGGGCCACGCTTCTATCAGCGCCATGACGAAGCCGATGAGGGATGGGCGGCGCGGTGGCACCACACACCCCGCCAGCTCCAGCGCGTCGGCCTCATCGATTTCGGTGATCTCGCCGCTGATGCCCGCGAGGGCGGGTTGAGTGAGAGCGCCATCCTCAAATGCCATCCCCATGCGCGTGCTCCCTTGTGTGTGAACCATATGCTACGGCCAATTGACGCATAACTCGCGCCAATTGGCCGTGACTCACTTCACCTTGGGAACGAGTTCCAGCAACGAGTTGTCGAAGTAGCGAATCTGCCCAGCGGGGAGGAGCAAGGCGTAGTCAGGTTGCAACGCTTCGACGAAAGCAACATCGTGGCTGACGATGACCAACGTGCCCGCGTAGCCCGCCAGTGCCTTCAGCACGCGCGCCCGTGAGGCGACATCAAGGTTGTTGGTCGGCTCGTCGAGCAGCAGGGTATTGTAGCCGCCCAACATCAGACGCGCCAAGGCCAGCCGCGTCTTTTCGCCGCCCGAAAGGGTGCCGACGCGCTGGTACGCCTGATCCCCTGAGAAGAGGAAGCGGCCCAGCAGCCCACGCAAGGTATGCTCGGTCGGCAGTTGCCCCGTGCGGTTGGGCGTCTCTTCTGCTGCTTGCTGCAACTCTTCGAGCAAGGTCATATCAGGATGCAGTTGCTCGTGTTCCTGCGCGAAGTAGCCGACATCGACATTATAGCCGCGATGGATGGCCCCATCAGTCGGCTCCAGCACCCCGGCGATCATCTTAAGCAGGGTGGTTTTGCCCGCGCCGTTGACGCCGATGACGACCAGCCGCTGCTGCCGCTCGATCTCGAAAGAGATGCTATCGAGCACGGCCTTGGTGCCATAGGACTTGGCTACCCGTTCGGCGCGAAAGACATCGCGCCCACTGGGCCGCGTGATGGGCAGGTCCATGGTGAAAGCACGCTCTTTGTGGGGCATGTGCGCGGTGTCGGGCATGGCCTCGCGCAGCATCTCGACCTTGTGGTCCAGCACCTTGGCGCGACGAGCGACCTTCTCGGTTTTGCCGCGCATCCAGTTCGCTTGCTGTTGCAATTGGGCGATCTTGTCTTGCGTGCGCTCCATCTGGGCGACGGCGCGCTCCTCGGCACCCTCGCGCTGTTTCAGATACGAGGTGTAGTTGCCCTTATACGCCGTCAGCTTCTTGGTGGTGGCATCCAGATGCAAGATGCGCGTGATGGCGGTGTCGAGGAGCGCCAGATCGTGTGAGATCAACACCACCGCGCTCTCGCAGCGGCCCAGATATTCCATCAGCCAGCGCGTCGCCTTGCCATCCAGATGGTTCGTCGGCTCGTCCAAAAAGAGCATCTCGGGGGCCGAAAAGAGGACGCGCGCCAGGGCGAGCTTCGTCTTTTGGCCGCCAGAAAGGGCACTGACGGGGCGGTCCATCTCCACGCCTTTCAGGTTCAGGCCCGCGAGCAACTGGACGATCTCAAACTCCGCGTCATAGCCACCCGCCCCCTGAAACTGTGCTTCCAGTTCGCCGTAGCGTTCCAGCAGGGCAGAGGAGTCGGTTGCTTCGTTGCCGGGCTTGGTGGCGGCGTCCAGCGCGGCCTCGATCTCGCGCAGTTCGCGGGCCATGGCGTCTAGCCCGCGCCCGCCCAGCATGAAGTCGAGCACACTCAGCGGCGTGCCATCCACCGCCGCCAGCAGGGCATCGGCCAGCGGTTCCTGGCCGAGATAGCCGATGGTTTCGGGCCGCGCGATGGTGCCACCATCGGGGTCAAGCTCGCCATAGAGCGTCTTGAGCAGGGTGGTTTTGCCCGCGCCATTGATGCCGACGATGCCAACCTTTTCGCTGCCATTGACGCGAAAAGAGGCATCCTCCAGCAGCAGGGTCGCGCCGCGCCGCAGATCGACGTGTTGTGCTTCTAACATGGAAATTCGGATCTCCTCGGGTATTTCAAAACGGATCACATGCGATTAAGATGGGGGGATGAGGAGCCGTATCAGGGGCACAAACATCGTTGATTGGCTTGGGCACGGCTGGCTGCGCGGCAGGGCATATGGCCCTGGGGGCGAAGAGGGAAGAATCCAGCGGAATGACTCGTCGAACCGATGTTTGCTTGCTGAAAATGGGCACACGCTCCCCTGATATTCAGGAACGGAACGCTTGCGTAATCGCCAGCCAAGCTATCGATGACATGGATGAGTCCTCGCATGAAGAGGGTGGGTGACGCTATTGTCACGACCACAGTATATGCGATGGCGCGAAAAAATACAAGGGGGGGCAGGCTAACTCAGATAGAGCCACGTTCCGCGACCTCGGCGGTCCAACGGATGAAAGCGGCCACTTCGGCGTTGAGGCCGGGGTCTGCCGTCGCATCTGCGTGCCAGGCGCGTGACCGCGCGGCCAACGTGCGCCAGGGTTCCGGCAAATGGATCGTCGCCCAGGTGACGGCTTGGGGTTTGCTCGCGAGCGCGCCTGTAGTCAGCGTATACAGCGCGCGACACATCGTTTCGATGACATAGGCTTTGTGGCTACGTGCCAAACTCCAATCAGGGTCGGTGGCGTGGCGCGCCCAGGCCACCCACTCAGGCAAGCGCGCGCGGGTCGCCGCACGCAACTCATCAGCAGAGAGAGGATCGATTAGCGTCTTAGGGTCGGGGCCAAAGACAATCAGCCCATGTTCGCGCACCATGAAGCGTTCGAGGATCCAATTTGTGCCATGAATAGACCATTTCAACGCTTCACCACGCGCGATAGTTGGATGTGTTTGGGCAGGGATATAACGGCGAAGAGCCTTGCGATCGATATATGGCCCTTCCTGATTATCGCCATAGGGATTGGGGAGCGCACGGAGCCGCTGATGCATGTCAGCAAGGGCGGTGAACTGTGTCGGGGTGAGAGCGCGAACCGTGACGGCCAGGAAATCAACATCGCTGGTGAGAGGCG
>JACDGC010000560.1 GCA_013815535.1 Ktedonobacterales bacterium | reverse complement strand
CCCTGCCCGACCCCAACGAGATGGGGCTGGCCACGTGGTCTGAGTAAGCCTCCTTGGTGAGGCAGCGGCAGGAAACAAGAACACGCACCCGCAAAACTTTACGCGACCACGTAGAGTTTTGCGGGTGTCAATGATCCTGCGACTTTCTCCCTTAAAGCAAACTTCCCTAACGTCATTCAAGCCGCGATAGCCAAGGATGGTGGGGAGAGATGAGGCTCAAGGCATCTTTGAGCCAGCAACGACGCTCTTGGTTCAAGAAAGGGAGCGTTTGGGTGAAGTCATCTTCATCTTTTGGGCGTAAACCTTTGGCCTTATACAATAACTGAATCTCAGGTGCCAGATAGGGGATACCCTCGGTGGTGATGCGCCCTAAGGTAGCCACTGAGCGAACAATAGCAGACGAGCGCCGACAGATATACAAATCGTCGTGGGTATCAGCAATCATAAGTTGCAGAGCCCAAGGTTGCGTCGAGGTAGGGCGACACCAGATATCGTGAACAGCCAGATCCAATTCTTCATTGATGTGCCATGGCCGAAATGGCCAATTCTCGTCTCGTGGAGGGGGAAGAGCAGCCTGCACATCCCACGATTGGAACAGCGAACGAACCGCATGGTGATCCCGACGAAGGATTTGCACATCAATATCATCATGCGCCCGTGTCTGCCTCCCTATAAAGAGATCAAGGGCCCAGCCACCCGCTATCCACCACGGGGTTTGCAGAGCAGCAAAAAAAGCCGCGACCTCATGGGGATTCCAAGGCTGCCACCTTCCCAATGGATACAACGTATTTGCCATCTCATTACCCCATCGATTTTATCGCAATCCTGTGGGTCAAAAAATAGGAGACAGGCCATTAATGCCTATCTCCCCAGGTCCATCCCATTACGTTGCCCTAGCGGCGTTGGCCCAAGCGGCTGAAGACGAGATTCAGCACGAAGGCAATGAGAAAAGTGATGGCACCCACGATGGCGGCGGTGATGAAGCCCCCGCGCACCTGATGATTGGTCGTCAGGAAATAGATCGCCTCGTAGATGACACCCGCGACGGCCCCGGCGATGACGGCAAAGATGGCGCTGCGCACCGCATTTTGTGAGGACATATTGATCACTCCCTTTTCGTGCTAGGCTGGCGCTCGGTCGCGCCGAGCTTACCATACGAGATATCAAGGGATAGGGGAAGTGACGCACGACCTAATTTCCAGCGATGGCTGGCAGGGCGGGCGTCACGACGACGGCGGCGCGGCGCTGAGCCTCGCTAAAGGCCGCCTCCACCAAAAAATTCGCCAGGTCAGCGCGGGCAATGGGTTTCGCCCCCTTGGGAATGGCCCCGCTGGCCTGCCATGCCCCTAGCGCGGAACCATCGGTCAGGGCCACCACGCGCGCGATGGTGAAGATCGTCGGGCTGTTGCTGACGAGATCTTCCATCATGTGCATGTCGGCGTAGAGGGGGCGATTTCGCCCGATGGGCAGCCGCAGTTTGCCCGTGATGCCCGGCAGGGGCGCGTTCGCGTCGCGCGCGGCACACGCCGAGACGCACAGAAAGCGCCGGATGCCATTGTTGGCCATCGCCCGCAGGACGGTCGTCGTGCTGTGATAGAAGAAACCCGTTTGGCGTTCGGATTCGGGCGCAACCAAGGTGATGACCGCGTCGCGCCCCTGCACGACCCCCCCCACCACATCTGGGTCGAAGATGTCGCCCACCACGGTCGTCAGATTGGGGTGGGTGAGGGTGAGTGCCCCCGCGCGGCGCACCAATGCGTGCACCAGATGGCCGCGTTCCAGCGCCAGCGCCACCACCAGCCGTCCGGTGCGCCCCGCCGCGCCCATGACGGCCACCTCGCGGGGGCGGTTGACTGGGTAAGGGGCATCAACCAGATGAATCGCTAATTCGCTCATGCCCCCTCCACTTCGCGGCTTGCCATCACCGCTGCTCACCATCTTCGCGTGTTTTTCATTGTATCATGCCACCATAAATGGACTCAAAGGACATTGCTCACAACGTTTCCCCTCGACTTCAGCGTGAGGCAAAGGCACCATGCGCGACAAAAATCCCCCTCGCCATCGTTGGATGACAAGGGGGTGCGGGAAAAACGCCCCTTAGCGCCGTCCCCCTGCCTTTTCTGGCTGGATGACGGGGATCTTCGAGACATTCCAGCGATCGTTGACCGAGGCCACTTCGTACTTGACCATGGCGATGGCGTCCGTCGGGCAGCGCACGATGCACAGGCCACAGCGAATGCACTTCTCTTCGTCGATGATCATGTCCGCGCCACCATCCCAGTCGGCGCCAGCGATCTGGTGCAACTTGTCGCCCTTGACCACGGCCTTCAGCCCTTGCATGCTGATGCAATCATAGGGGCAGATGTCCACGCAGCCCGAACACAGGATGCAGATCGACGGGTCGATTTGGATGTTGAGTTGGCACTGCAAGCAGCGACGCGCTTGCTCCACCGCTTCCTCTGGCGAATAGCCCGTCTCGCTTTCCACCGAGATGCTGAAGCGCTTTGCCAGGGGCAATGAGGGAATGACTTCCCACGGGATCGCTTCATAGTCATCGACCATGCCACGGCGGAAGTCGGGCAACTCGATCTCGATGGCCTCGGTCGCACCCTTTTCGGGTCCGCTGAGGTAGCGATTGATGGCAGTCGCCGCATCACGACCATCAGCGATGGCCGAGATGAGGTTGCGTGCCCCCTCGGTGTAGTCGCCACCCGCGAAGAGGCCGGGGCGGCTGGTCATCCACGTGTTGCGGTCGATCAGGGGCAAGCCCCAGCGGTTCGTTTCCAGCGCCAGATCCTTGGGAATCCACGCGGAATCGGAGTCTTGGCCGAAGGCGGCGATGATGGTGTCGCACTCGATGACATATTCCGAGCCAGGGATGAGCACTGGGCGGCGGCGACCTGATGAATCTGGATCGCCCAGCTTGTTGCGCACCATCCGAATGCCCGAAACATGCTCGCCGTCATTCGACAGGATCTCGGTCTGGGTCACAAGGTATTGGAATTCGACGTGCTCGAGCATCGCCTCATCCACCTCATACTCATCCGAGGGCATCTCTTCCTTGGTGCGCCGATAGAGGACGTAGACTTTTTCCGCGCCGAAGCGGATGGCAGAGCGGCAGCAGTCCATCGCGGTGAAGCCACCACCCAGGACGACGACCTTCTTGCCGATGGCGACCGGCTCACCGAAATTGACTTTTTCTAGGAACGGCAGCCCTTGCTCGACACCCTTGAAATCCACACCAGGAATGACCTTGTTATCCGGGCCAGTGATGGCCTTGGGCACTTGACAACCAGCGGCAATGAAGACCGCCTGGTATTCATTCACCAGATCGGTCAGTTGCACATCGCGCCCGATGGTGGTGTTGAAGCGCATATCGACGCCAAGGGCTTCCATATATTCGTCGGTTTCCTCGTGCGTCACCTCACGCGGCAAGCGCCAGATGGGGATGCCACCGACCATCATGCCACCCGCGACGGCATAGGAATCATAG
>JACDGC010000559.1 GCA_013815535.1 Ktedonobacterales bacterium | reverse complement strand
GCACAACGCCGCACCCATCGCCACCAGGGATGCCCCTAGCCAGCCCACATGCGGGCGCGAAGTTCGCCGCACAACGCCCTGTGGTCCGCCGCCCGTGAGACATGGCAGCCTAGTGGCCAGCCGTCACGATGCCGTGCTCTTGCTTGCGCAAACCCCGCGCCACGGCCAGCGCCAGATAGATCGACAGGCCGATGTCGAGGGGCAGCAAACACGCCAGCGCGAGGCCCGCCGTGGCCAGCAGCAGTCCCGCCCCCACCGCATGCTTCACCAGCGACAGGATGAACCAGATGGCGCCACGCACGCGCTTGCCCGCGAAGAACAAGCCAACGCCATGAAACCCAAAGAACCCCGCGATCAATTCGAGCCATGGCAGCAGCGGGCGCGGCTGCACCGCAGGCATGGCAACCGCGCCACCGGATGTGGCCGACTGAGCGTGAATCTCTTGCATGGGGGCTCCTGCTTCATTGAGATAGAGCGCGAAGCCGCGCGCGGGCCAGCGCGGCGCACGCGGACGACCACATTTGGGGCAACGTGCCCGCCCAGCGGGAATGCTGGCCCCGCACGAAGCGCAGAGTGCAGCCTCCAGGGCGGCATCAGGACTTTGCACGGTTTTGCCGACCCTTCTCGCTAATATCCCTGGCCCAGGCGGTCGATCAAGGCATCAGAAAAGCCCTCATCGCGCATCTTCTGAATCGTCTTCGCCATCCAATATTCGACGCGGCGAAAGAGGAAGCCGCGCTCCGTATCATAGAGCATATAGGCCGCCCGCGAGTCGCCATCACGCGGCTGGCCGACGCTGCCGGGGTTGATGATGGCGCGCTGCTCGTCGAGGGGCATCCACCAGCCTTTGGGCATCGCCGTCAGCACGTCGCAGGGTGGCATGGATTTCACCACCGTCATCTGCGCCGTGGTGGGCTCGTCATAGCCTTCATCCGAGCCATATTCCATTACATAGCGCGAGTGCGCGCTCAGCACCGGCACACGGGGCTGGCTGAACTTCGCCGCGTCTTGCAGATAGACGGTGGGGAGGTGGGTGTGACCAACCAGACAAAAGCGGGTGGGGAATGAGACAAAACTGATGGCGGCAGATTCCGGCGTCAACAGATATTCCCACAGGGGTACCACTGGGCTACCATGAACCAAGGTGATGTCTTCTGGCATGGGGACGGTGGTGCGGTCGGGGCGCGACTTCAGGAAGTCGGCTTCGCTCTCTGTCAGTTGATTGCGGGTCCAAATGAGGGATTCGCGGGCGAGATCGCTGAATTCATTCAAGTCCACTTGGCCGGTCGCGCCGAAGTCGTGGTTGCCCGCGACATTCAGTTCGCTCAGTTCACGGATGGTGCGGACGCAGGCGCTGGGGTCGGGGCCATAGCCAACGACATCGCCCAGGCTCCACATGGCATCGATCTTCACACCATCAACCAGGCACAAATTATCGATGTCGTCGAGCACCGCCTGTAATGCTTCATAATTGCCGTGGATATCGCTCAAGATGGCATAGCGCATCGGTCTGATCGACCCTCCGTCAAGAAATCCGCATGCAAAAAGGCTGCGGCTCAGACGCAAAAACGGTGTAAAGTTTGATCTGGGGACCATGATACCATGCTGTCAAGCACAATGCAACAAGCACGAATGTGTGATTCGCGGCATAGTCGCATTGCCCCACATATGCAACGATCAATTGTAGGATGCGTTATCATGCAAGTAACCCCTTTTTGAGGGACAAGAAATCGAGGAAACCAAATGATCATTGTGTGGTTGGCGCTGGTTGGTGCGGCCATCGTGACCGCCATCGTGGTGGGGGCACGGCTCGCACTCAGCCGTAGCACGCGCGATTCGGCGGGATTGCTGCGTTGGGCGGGCACGATCTTCGTGCTCAATGTCATCCTAGATCTGCTTATTCTGTATTTCAGCATGCCAGCGCTCACCGGACCCTATGGAGGCTGGCAGTGGCTCTTGTGGCCCCTGCTGCTGACGGGCATCGCCACCATGGCACTGGGTGGCGCTGAAGCGGGCCAACGCGTGACGGATCGGCTGCGCCAGGGGGGGCTGCCCTTCCGCCGCGTCGTGGATGCCGCTCCTGGGCGGAGCAACGCCGCCGAAGGGCTCGTCGCCACTGGCGTCATCGCCATCGTGGTCAGTCTGCTCTTCGCGCTGATCGTCAACAGCCTCATCACCATTGCCACCACGTGGTTCGACCCCAACGCCAAGGCGCTGGCGGCCATCCCCAATGTGCAGATGTCGACCCAGACGAAATTGCCACCGACCGATGTGCAACATATCGTGCTGGTGACGCAAGACGTGGCGGCCTATCGCGGCCAGCAAGTGTTGGCCCAGGGCGGCCAGAACTATGGCTCGACCTACCATGTCGAGCACGATGCGTATAACGTCCAATCGATCAACCACCATTTATATTGGGTGGCACCGTTGGTGTATAACAACTTCTTCGTCAACCTCAGCAACTCCACCACTCCCGGTTATGTGCAGGTTGATGCCGAAAATCCAGACGCCACCGCCCAACTTGTGACGAAATATCCGTTGCACTACGTTCCAGGCGCCATCTTGAACCAGGATCTGATACGCCATGTGTACCTCAGCGGCTACACTACTGGCGATCTCGTTGATGCCACACTGGAGATTCGGGATGATGGTGTGCCATTTTACACCATTTCGCTGATGCAACCCTCGCGTGGCTTCACCGGCGAAAAGCTCCATCAGGTGCTGCTGGTTGATCCAAGTTCGGGTGACATCACCGCTTATGCGCCCGATAAGACACCCGACTGGGTCGACCGCATCATTCCCAGCCAGGTCGTGGCCGACTATCTCGGTTGGTGGGGACTCTACCATGCGGCACCGTGGTTCAACCCCTCCGGGGCCGGGCAACAACAGACGGGGAGCGGACCCGAACTCGTCTATAACAATGTGGATCAGCCAGTGTGGCTGGTGCCCATGACCTCGAACTCGGCGAAGGACAATTCCAGCACGGGCATTTTCCTCTTCGACACGAAGAAGAACGCCGCAACGTTCTATTCGCTGACGGGCATTGGCATCGGCGACAATGTGAAGACGGCCTTTGCTTCCACCCAGGCCAACATCCGGGCCTATGACGTCAACTCCATTCAGTTGTATTCGATCTATGGGCGCGCCACCTGGGTCGCCATCTACACCCAGTCGAACGGCAGCGGGGCGACCTTCCAGGCCATCGGCCTGCTGGCCGCCGACGACCTGAACGGCGCGAATGTGCAATACGCCTCTTCGCGTGACGCGGCACTTTCGTTGTATAGCAGTTGGTTGGCGTCGCACCCCAGCGGCGGCAACCCCGGTGGCGGCCCCAGCAGCACTGGCACCACGCAGACCGTCGCGGGCAAGGTGGTGCGCATCGCCCCAACGACCCAGAACGGCAACACGGTGTATTACCTCTCGATCGCGGGGCAGTCACATATCTTCACCGCGTCGCTGGGCATCTCGCCGCTGTTGCCCCTGGTGCAGCCAGGTGAC
>JACDGC010000558.1 GCA_013815535.1 Ktedonobacterales bacterium | reverse complement strand
GTCTTCAGCGGTTTCCCACGCGGCTTCGTTCGCAGCATCAGCCGGAAGTTCATCGACCTCTTCCAGGGCGATGGCGGGGTCGGCCTCATCCACAACGCCTATGTCGCTTTCATCGGCGGCATCAGCGTCGTCTTCGAGTTCAGCATCCTCTTCCAGTAATTCCGCGTCGTCGGTGGTGGTTTCCTCGGGGGGGCGATTGAGCAAATCGCGCAAGCGTTTGAACACGGGGGCCTCGCTTCGTGGGATGCCTTTGGGCAAGTTACGCGGATCTCGCCTCGCATGTGCCATACCAGAGAGCATGGTAGAGCAATACGGAGTGCGCGGGCTGGGGCTTAGTTACCACGCCGATAATTGTGCAATGAGCCGTCGCTGACAGGTTCATTGATGATGATGTCGCCATTCCGGATCTTGACGTTGTAGAGACAGGTGGGGTTGGTGCACACCCACGCTTTATACTCGATTGAAGCGCCTTGGCTGCCAAAGTCGGACAACGGCACCAGATCGCCTTCATGGCATTTGCGGCACTGGGGGAATGTGAATTCCATGATTCTCTGCCTCCTCGAAATGGGCACAGGGCATCGAGCCCTCATGTACCAGGGATGTTTGGCAGAGATGCTGGCCACGTCCGCCACTACCACTTCCGCCCCCCGGCCACTGCAACCGTTGTGCTTGTCTACCAGTGTACCACAAGAGCGGCGAAGATGAAAGAGCGGCACGTTCGGGAGCGGTGCAATGATTTTACACAAACACGCGAAGGCCAGCCCGCCATGCCCTCGCGCAAGTCGAGCAGCAACAAGCCGCAGTGCAGGTGCTGCAACAGCGGTGTGTTCATGCTATGATACGGGTAGACGACGAGTTGACCGCTGCCCCTCTTCGCGCATAGTTGCAGGTGCTGGCTCAGCCGGTTCTTGACACAGAGCCAAGGCGAGCATTTGCGCTGCCACGGTACGCCATTCTTTTGCCCCCCTCGGCAACGAGACCCCCCAGACGCATGCGCTGGTGGGGGCACGAAGACATGAAGTGTGGGCACAGTTAGCACCACAGGAGGACAGAATGCCAGCGCCGGGTACGGAGCAGATTGCTGATTATGTACGTCGCCAGGGACTCATCCCTGCCAATAGTACGCCAGGGGTCATTCAAACGAACCAGGGGTTCGACAGCAGCCTCTACGAAGTGACCATACCGGGCGAGCCAGAGATGCTCGTCGTGAAATATTACGCGCCCGACCACGCCGATGCCGCGCGGCGTGAAGCCGAAGGGCTGCGCGTGGGCGGCGCGGTGGGGTTAGCCCCCACATTGGTGACGTTTGATGAAGTAGGGGGCACGGTTGGTGGACCGCTGGTGCTCTATCGTCTGCCACTGGGCGCACCCATTGGCGAACGCCCGCTGACGGATGATCAAACCAACGGGTGGCTCTTCTTGCTGTTGACACTGCATCATCTGGACCCCGCCAAGGTGCAGCAGCAGTCGACCATGAGCCCCGGCATCGAGCAGTGGTGGGAACGCATTCAGCCGCTCTGGAACGAGGTGCGCGCGGCCTATACCGAGCCGATGTATGCGCCCCTCATCACCGCGCTGGAAAAACTGCGCCAGTTGGTCGATGTGCATGTGCACGCCAACCGCGACCTGTGGCTGAATGTCCCGCGCCGCACGTGCCATGGCGATCCGGTGCCCATCAACGTCTTTGGCAGCACTGGCCATCTGGTGCTGGTGGATTGGAGCGGCTTTGGCCTGGGCGATGTCGCCATGGAAATTGGTCGCGCGGCGGCGTTGGCGGCGCTGAATGAAGAGATCACCAGTGACCAGTACATCCGCATGATCACGAACTATCTGGCAGGCACGCGCGACCTGAAGGACCCGACGCTTGAACAGCGCCTGCAAGCCTACGCGTCGGTCTTCCCATATAGCTTCACGCTCTTCATGCTGTCGTTCTTGGCGCGTTTGCAAAAAGACGGACCTGAAACGACCCTGGTGGCCGATCCAGCCGAGTATCGCGGGCGCGGGCTGATGGCGGTGGCCCGCAGCCTGACCTGGATTCAAGATGCGCTGGGGGTGGAAGTCGCCGCCCCGCCCGATGTGCTGGCCCCCTTCGGCCTGACGACCATCGCACGCGGCTAGCGAGCAACCCGCAGCACGGCAGGGGGGCGGAAACGATTCAGCCACTTCCGTCCCCCACCATGCGTCATCTTCACTGGCAGGTGCAGCATGTTCGTGTTTGTCGGATTAGGCAGCAACCAGGGCGACCGCGCCGCAAACCTGCGAGCAGGCATCAGCAGCTTCGCACGCATCCTCGGAGCGCAGGGGCTGCGAGAATCGCCTGTCTACGAATCCGCACCGATGTATCTCACCGAGCAGCCCCCGTTTCTGAATATGGTCATCAGTGGCGCGGTCGCGGTGGAACTGGCAACGCTGCTGCATGTCTTCAAAGAAATCGAAGGCGCGCTGGGCCGCGACCTCAGTAGCCAGGCGACACGGAATGGTCCCCGACCACTCGATATGGACATTTTACTGGCATACGAGGGGCAGCGGCTCCCCGACATGGCGAGCGTGCCCATCCTCCGCGACACACCAGAATTGATCATTCCCCACCCACGCATGGCGGAGCGTGCGTTTGTGCTGTTCCCGCTACGCGACTTGGCACCAAACTTGATGCATCCGACTTTGCACCGCACCATCGCGGCGTTGGTAGAGGATGTGGCCACACAGGATGTGCACAAACTGGCAGATGGCAACGGCATCTGAAAGGCGAAAATCATGACCGAATCAGGCACCGCGAAGATTCAACTGGATGATGCACTGCTGACCATGTTGGCACATGTGGGGTTCGAGAAGTCGCGCGACAAGCTGCCCGCGATGTTGCAGCGCTTCCCCATCAACACGATCAAGCTGTCGCTGCACCCCCATGGCATCGAGGTTCGCGGCTTGGGGCCGCTGAAGCCCGTCTTCCTCCCGACCGTCGATGAGACGGGACAGATCGCCATGAAGGTGCAGGTCAATGCCTTTGATGTGGGCTTCTTAGGCGACACCCTCAAAAAGTTGCTCAATGACCAGATCGATCAAGTGCGTGAGATGGTGGTAGCTCAGGGGCTGAACTTCCATCTCAGTGAGGTCCGCACACACACAAACGAACTGCTCATTGCCGCCAAGATCAGCCAATAGCCTCCGCATGACGAGGCGACACTGAGTTGGTTACTCCTCGGCCACATCCTGTGCCAAGAGGGCCGTGATCTCCTCATCTGAGAGATTTTCAATCAGGTCCACCAATTCCGTCAGATCCTGGCCACCACGCGTCGCCCGCTGAATCTGCGAGATGGCAGCGGGGTCCACCGCGCTTTGTTCCAGCGTATCCAGATAGGTTGCCATGCTGGCGACCGTGGCATGCTCGAAGATGGCCAGCAAGGGCATATCGACCTGGAAGGCGGCACGCAACCGCGCCACCAACTGCGTCGCCAGCAAAGAGTGGCCACCCATGGCGAAGAAATCATCCTGGCGTCCAATCGTCTCACGATGCAAGAC
>JACDGC010000557.1 GCA_013815535.1 Ktedonobacterales bacterium | reverse complement strand
GCGCCACATATCCCTGTGACAGAAAGCGCTCAGCGATACCACGCTGATCCAGGACCTCGATGGTGCGTGAATGCAGACCACGCGCGCGCGCGCCATCGAGGTCCTGGTTGGCGCGCCGTTCCACAATGGCAACATCGATTCCCGCCAATGCCAACTCGCCTGCCAACATCATCCCAGTTGGGCCGCTGCCAGCGATCACCACCGCATGCTCGGTCATCTCCATCCTCCTGCCAGCCGTATGCCGCCCGCCACGTCGCATCCCATCTGTCGGCTACTGCGGCGACCTGCACCATGCATTCCCCCAGCGGTTCGTGGACCGCGCGAGTCATACCTCGCCGCCATCATTCGCATTTGGCTCTCCCATTTCCAGCGGTTCTGGTTGCTGGCTACCGCTGCCTTCGTTTGGCTGGCTGACCACCTCTATTTCAGGTGCGTCCCACGTCGCTCTCATGGCTCCGCGAGCAGATCGTAAACCAGGATCTATGCCAATGACATCAGGCATATTACCGATGTCAAATCACGGAGGGAACGCGTACAATTTAGTATAGATGGGGAAATAATCTCTGCTAACAATGGTTGGTTGCTTCGAGGGATGCCTTTTCCTTGGGAGCGATGCCCACAGAGATGCTTGTCACTCGCTAGCCAGCCCAGTTTGACCGCTGCGCGCCACGTTCATGGCTCCCGCAGTTTTGGGTGCCGTCGTGATCCCCCGTGTCCGATCATGGAAGCCGCCCGCACTGCGCCTGTGCGCGCATCGCCCGCGCAACTGGTGCTCCTGTTTCCGCGTTTCGTCAACACGCCAAAAGGGTGCGTTACATCGCCCGGTCGTCGCAAAGGCATCAAATCAGGGCCGCCTCCTCACTACTTGGCCATCAAAAAACTCCATGTAAGCCGCTTTTTCAGCCTATACGCATCCTTTTTGGTCTTCGCCTGCATCACCGATAGATTGTCTCTGGTTAAACCTCAAGTTGAGCGTTTTTGTTTCTTTGACGGTTGCCTCTGTTACTTTTTTCGTTTTTCAACTGTTCCTATTGCGCCTCTTTCGCAAGGAGAAAATGACCCAGCCAAAAGGAGCAAACTTCGCATGACTACCATGGTCAAATATCGGTGTTTTCGGACCTGTATCGGGTTGCTAGGAATCATGTGTCTTTTTACCGCGTGCGCCGCAAACTCATCGGGGAACGCATCTGCGCCAACAACTGCGGCGGATATCATTGCTCGTGCCAACGCTGCCGCACTGCATGACGCCGCTTTCCACTTTTCGCTGACGCAGTTCCGTTTTTCGGGAACAGGGGTGGTCACGACGCAACCACATCGCGTTGCATTCACCCTAGACCCGCTCAACGGCGCAACGGACTCGCAGCAAGAGGTTATCGATAGCACCTCTATTTACATCAAATCTCCTGGCGCATCAGCATGGTCAACCGTCTCGAATGATCCGGCAAGTGGGATTCTGGGAAATCCTGATCTCCCAAATTATGCTGAGTTGCAGGATGTCACGTTACGGGGAAGCGAAACCATCGATGGCGTTGCCACGTGGCACCTCCAGGCCAAGGTGCCTTCTGCCATAAAAACGACCACGCAAACTCAAGAGATTTGGATTCGCCAAGATTCTTTCTTCCCAGAGCAGATTATTGCGCACATCGCGAGTACTGGCGGTGCCTTTGTTGGGGCCTACGACACGAAAATCAATTTCACCACATGGAATGCAGGGGTGACGATCGCATTGCCAACAAAGGTGGTGTCAACAGCAACGCCTTCACCCACGCCGCCACCAGGACCATTTTCTGGGCAACCAACCTATACGAACCCCTTGACTGCGGATCTCCACGATGGATGGAGCACCCTCCACAATCAATATGAATCGTGCCAATTTGCCAGTGATGGCTACCATCTCCAGACGGCCCTTACCTATGGCGGGTTTTGTGAGAATCCCCGTTTGTATGGTACCAACTTTGCCTTGCAAGTGCAGATGACGTTTCTCCAAGGCAGCCTCAGCGATGAAGGTGGGGTGAACTTTCGCGGTGTCGGCGTCGATGGTGACGCCAGCTATCAATTTGGTGTGAATGCCGATGGTCGGTATTTTCTGGCGTGGTGTGCGGCATCAAACTGCTCGCATGTGTTAGCCGCAGGGGTCGCCACCAATTTCAACCAAGGGCTGCACAAAGCCAATCTCCTGGGGGTGGTCGCGCAAGGGACGTCCTTGGCGATCTATCTCAATCACCACCTGCTCCAAAAGGTGACAGATAGTCACTTTCAGCACGGCAGTGTTGCCTTGACGAGCGGACCCAATAATGACCAGATTCCGAATGAGGTGCTCTACCAAGACTTTCAGGAGTGGATTTATTGACGTTCCCCATTGGTTCAAGTCAACACAAGCCCTTGCATCCGCATGGACACGATGGGCACCCATAGCTGGGTTTTCCGGGAGTGTGGCACAGTGCCGCAAGGTGCCCACGAAGATTTGCCAGGCCAGGGCCCCCTTGGCCAGCAGGATCAATATGATACATATTCGTTCGCCGAACAGGTAGGTCTTCCAGGGACCCACTTTGCGATATGGCAAGCACATGTTGATGGCAAAGCAGTTGAAAAACACAAAAATAGTTGAGATGATCATGTACACACATGCATCGCCCAGAATTGGAACACGACTCTGATTTCAGGATCATGTCGTTGTACCAATTAGAGCTTGCGGAGTGGTGGAATACTACCATCTTGCCTACAATTTGCACCATCTGCATTTTGGGACGCAAGAAGTCGGGGCATTGGCGACCACGAAAATGCCCAACCGGATGGCGGAGCTCCGGACAATGTTTATGTATATTCGTCAGGAAGTTCCTTCGGCCACATGGGTCCAAGGAGCCTCGTGGCTCAACAACTTGCGCTGTTTTACGATTTTTACGCTGTCTCATGAGGTGCCTTGACATCTGGGCTTACTCGGCTGTACCTCGTACGTCGTTGGGCACCATCGTCTTCCGATAAAACGCCTCATTGGAACAAAGATAGTGACTAATAGAGCCATCTTCTTTCAAACAGGAGGCTATTTGGGGCGGCTGAGATAGTGCCCACTTACGAAGCGAAGGCTAAGGCGAAGCGTGGGCCGGTGCATCCCTGGAGTCCTCAGAAGGGTTGGTCGCCAAAGATACGTATTGTCCCGCTCCTGGCAAATCCTTGCGCCTGCTGACGGCACAAGGGGGCTTAACCGCTTAGTAGCGCCCAAGTACCCCATAGCTTTAAGCGCGAAGCTTACGGCATCCAGCATCGTGATCTCATCTCACGAGATCGTTTCATCAGGGACTCGCTTTGTCCATCATATTCAAGACACCTGTGCTACTTATCGAATCATTGCTGTCACCTGCTCTTCCGAATGCCCAACTCCGCGCCTCACGTAACAATATAGTGACCCAGATTGTCAAGACAACAAAAAGGGGGTTACTAAGGGACTGCTCCCTTCCTTCTTGTTGGCAAAATAGACGGTTGCGGGTGTTTGGTAGTTGAGGGATTGATGCAATCGCTGGTGGT
>JACDGC010000556.1 GCA_013815535.1 Ktedonobacterales bacterium | reverse complement strand
GCACAGACGCACGATCCCGATTTTCAGTTGACGGCGAACAACGTCGCTGCCATCACCGAGATCTGTCTGTGCCTGGATGGCGTGCCGCTGGCGATTGAGTTAGCCGCCGCGCGCATCACGCTGTTTTCGCCACACGCGTTGCTCGACCGCTTGGCGCATCGGTTGCCGCTGTTGACCGATGGCGCACACGATCTGCCAGAACGCCAGCGTTCCCTGCACCGCACCATCGAATGGAGTTATGTGCTGCTGCCGCCCGCTGAACAGCGCCTTTTTCAGCATCTGGCGGTCTTCGCGGGGGGATGCCAACTCGCGGCGGCGCAGGCCGTGTGCGAGATGGTTGGCGACGCTACACTCCCGCTATTGACGGGCATCACCGCGCTGATCGATAAAAGCCTGCTGCACCGCACCGAGCACGACGCGGATGAGCCACGGCTCGCCATGCTCGAAACCATTCATGAATATGCGCGGGAGTGTCTGACCACCACCGACGCAGGGGAAGCCGTCCGCTGGGCGCATGCCCACTATTATCTCGCCCTGGCCGAGGAAGCCCATGCGGCCCTCGCCGCCGTGCAACACGAACAGACCTGGTTCGTGCGCTTGCACCGCGAGGAAGCAAACTTGCGGACCGCCATGGAGTGGCTGCTCGGGCAGGGTGAGCGGGGAGGCGACATGGAACCCGCTCTCCGTTTGGGGGCCGCGTTGGAGCGGTATTGGCTCCCAAACGGCTTTGGCGAGGCTGAGATGCGAACGATGCAGCGCGCATTGCGGGGCCGCGCGACCGCATCGCCCACCGTCCAGGCCAAGGCGCTTTTCAGTGCTGGCCATCTGGCGTACAGCGCGAATGATATCGCTGGGACGCTGACCATTGCCCAAGAGCTTCACACCCATTGCCAAGCGCACGGCGACCAACGGGGACGGGCGCGTGCGCTGTATCTGTTAGGCGGTGTCGCCTTGATTCAGCAGGATGTGCCTGAGGCCTTGCGGTGTTACGAAGAAGGATTGGCACTGCGCCGTGAGGCCAACGACACCGAAGGGATGGCCTGGTCGCTGTTCGATCTGGGGAATGCCGCGCGGGCCATCGGTGACTATGCCCGTGCCCAGACATTCCTCGATGAAAGTTTGGCCCACTTTCATCAGCTGCACCATGCGCTTGGTCCTGCCAGGGTGCAGGATCTGCTGGGCCAACTGTCGTTTGAGCAAGGGCATTTTTCCCAAGCGCGCCACTACTTCGCGGAAAGCTACCGGCGCTTTCACCACCTTGGCATCAAACGGGGCATCTGGAATGGGGCCTACTTCTTGGGAAGAGTCGCCCTCTATCAAGATGAGGTGAGCCTGGCACGCCGCTACGGCGAGGAAAGCCGCACACGCTGGCTGGAATATGCGGGGGAAGAAGACCCCTGGTCGCTGTGGCTTTTGACGCGGGTGGCGGTCGCCCAGGCCGATGATGCGGCGCTGGCGACGTCCTTGGAACGGCTGTTAGCCATCGGACACGCCAAGCCCGACCCCCAATGCCTGTTTTGGGCGATGGACGGCGGCGCACGACGCACCCTCGCTCAGGGCAACGCCGCCGGGGCGGTGCGGCTGTGGGGCATGGCCGCAGCGTTGCGCGAAACCGCCGGACCCAACGCCCTCGCCCCGTCGCGCAGTCTGGCGGCCTTGCCAGGGGTGGCCCCCCACACGACCGCGCCCATGGCCCGCGAACACGCTGAGTATGAGCGCGCGCTGGCGACGGCGCGGCAGCACCTGAGAAACGCCGCATTCACGACCTTGTTCGCCGAGGGTCGCGCCATGTCATCCGCTCACCTCACCCTCCAAGACCTCCTCCCCACACGCCCACCCCCCGACCCCCTGGCGGGTCTGACGGCGCGCGAGCTGGACGTGTTGCGTTTACTTGCCCAAGGCTTGACCAGTGCTCAGATGGCAGAGCAGCTCGTCCTGGGTCTTGTTACCGTGAATTCGCACATCCGCTCGATCTATGTCAAGCTCGGTGTCAGCTCGCGCAGCGCCGCCACGCGCTATGCCATCGACCACCAGTTGCGCTAGCTTGGCTCGATGCATCCTTCCCCGTGATGCCCTGTCAACGTGTCACCATGTTGCCCTATAAGTCTCCCTTATTTCCTCAATGCTGTGATGCCATCGTGACCGCGAAAAATCCTTAGTTTTGACGATGCTGCTGCTCGTGTTCGCACCTACAATGCAGAACAACGGCACAAGCACGCAAGGAGGGGATTAAGGTATGGGAACCAAACGGGGCGTCATCCCACTTATTTTCATGGTCGCAGTTGTGCTGTCTGGCATGCTCACGGCATGCAACGGGCAGTCCAAAGCGCCCGCGCGCGTTACCAAGGACATCCGCGCGAGCAGCGGCGGCAGCATCAGCGACACGCATGGGGTGACGTTGACCATCCCCGCTAACGCGCTCTCGGGCGATGCCCATGTCACCCTCGCCGACACTGGCCAGCCTGCCCACGCCAAGGGCGACCCGCTCGGCCCCATCTCAGACAGCTTCACCGTGACGGCGACACCTCTCACTGGTAATGCCACGATCACCCTCACGCATCCGGCGACGTTGCAGATCGTGACGCACCCCACGCAGAAGGGGCAAGACATCCTGGTTGCCGAGATGGCGAGCGCCAGCCAGGGGGAGGTGCATCTGCACTACGCGCTCACTATCAAGAACGACATCATTTCAGCGCGCTATGGCGAGTTGGGGGGGCGCGAGTGGGCGGTCTTTTTACCGATCGCGCTCCCGCAAGTCACCCCGACCGAGGGCAATGTGCTTCAGGTGCCGTGGTACGACCAGAGCGGCGTCAGTTGGTGTGTGCCGACGTCGCTGGCCGAGTTGCTGCGCTATTATGACTTCAACGAGAAGGCGGGTGACCCCCTCAATGCCACCTTTGGGCCAACCACCGCGCTGGCGAATTGGCAGATTGCCGGGCAAAGTCATCAGGCGGCTGGTGGGGGAGCTGGCTATGATGAGGCGATCAATATCGGCCTTCCCAGCCCAATGCATAGCGATTCAGGGGGCACCGAGGCGCGCATCACGACGTACCTGTGGGATGATAACTTCTTTTTCACCGCCCCTGGCGACACCCCGGCAACGCAAGACCTCACGCATTACGACTTCCAAGACTATGTGACGCTCATCAACACGGGCGTCTTCGGCCTCGCTGAGCGCAAGCCAGTGGCGATGCTGGTGGACGCCTGGTATCATTCCGTCGTCATTGTCGGCGTGGATAGCAAAGGGGTCTTCCTGCACAACTCCAACGGGGGCATCGCCGTTCACATGAACTGGGCGGATCTCTTTACCCAGGCCCACACGTACCGCACGGATGCGGCAGGGAAATCCAACGAGATCCACACGATCTGGACGGGTGTCGTGTATAATATGCCTGTCAAACCGCTGGAAAAGCGCACGGGCAGCGTCGTCATCAAACGCGATGACGTGTGGTTCACGGATAGCACTATGAGTCGCGTCACACTTGACTGGGATGGCATCGGCACGCACGGCGCTGGCTACTAC
>JACDGC010000555.1 GCA_013815535.1 Ktedonobacterales bacterium | reverse complement strand
GGATGGTGGTCCAGCGATCACGCCGTGGGGTCCGCAGTCGGCGTGCGTTTGCGCCGCCAGCCATAGACCAGCAGCAGCACGAACGCCCAGTCCAGCGGGGCACGTAGTCGATAGAAGTCGCCGACCGCCTGCGTGCCGTGCAGCACGGTGTAGGCCCCCGCCGCCGCCATCAGGATGGTGCCTGCCAGCGCCAGCCCAAGCGTCGCCGCCAGCGTCTCCACCGCGCTGCCGCGTGAGCGCGACCAACGCCACAACACCCACCCCAGCAGTAGCGGAAAGAGCAGATAGGCCGCCAGCGGTGCCGAAGCCAACTGCACGACGCCTGTCATCCATTGTGGCAGGGTCGGGGCCAGCGCGGCATAGAGGGTGGGGGAAGCGGTCAGCGTCAGCAAGACATCCGGCACGGTTTTCTGCGCGTATTCCAGCGGGTGCCGCGCAATGATGGCCTGCGTGTAATCCGCCAGCGGTCGATAATGTTGCACAGCATACGCGGGGTAGTGATAGGGGAAGCCCCACGGCTCGTTCGCGCCATGCAGATAGCCTTGCAGGTCACTTTGCAACACGGCGAAGCGCGGGTCGTCCGTTTGATCTTGCATCTGATATTCCAGCACCTTGCCAAACATGTTGACCGTGCCAACATCGCTCAGGCCAAAATAGCCACAGACGGCGGCATTGGCCCCCATATAGGCCAGCAAGAGGCCCGCCACGATGCCGCCCGCCAGGGCCAATTGGCCCATCTGCGCGCGGAATTGGCCGCGCTGCCAGGCGCGCAACGCTAACATCCCCAACAAGAGCAGCGGCAGATAGAGGAAGAATGGCCGGATCAAGATGACGACCACTGACCACACCGCCAGGGCCACCAGCCAGCGCCGCGCCCCGGTGTGCAGATAGCGCGCGAAGAGGCCAAAGAGCGTGATGACTGCCCACGTTGCCAGGGCTTCAGTGCCGATGACGCGTTCCCAGTTCGTGAAATAGACCGACATCCCCATGAAGGCTCCGGTGCAGCCCGCCAGCCATGGCTGCCCGCCCAGTCGCAACGCTAAACCGTAGAGTTGCAGCGCCGCCAGCGTCACAAGCGCGGTTTGCACCGCCACGACCGCGCCCATGTTGGCGTGCCCCGCCACCGTAAAGACGCTGGCCAGTAGGGCCGGATAGCCCGGAGTGCGGGTTTGATCGAAGAAGAGGCCACGGCTGGCGATGCCCGTCGCCACGTGGAGGTAGCTGGGCGTATCCGCCGTCTGAATGGCCAGGGGAGCCTGAGTGACCGTAATCTGCTGGCCGATGGCACAGGCGCAGGCGAGGAGAGCGAGGGGGCCCCCATGGCGGCGGAGGCCCGCGAGCAGGGCCGCCGAGCGCTCACGCACCGCGACGCGGTCGGCTAACAACGTGAGTGCCGTGGCCCGGTTGGGGGTGAGGGGATAGATCTTCGCATCCATGCGCAACCCTCCAAGGGGAAGAAATGACATCCACGCCACACCAGGGCAAAATCCTTGCCAGGAAGCCGCATGACTGCCTGCTGAATATTGCACAGGGTCGCCAGCCATATGTCCCAACGTTGCCACGCGACGGGCACAGAACCAATGCCCCTATGCTATAATAGCCCCATCGCAAACGCGGTTATCTCTCGGTTCGTTCAGCAAGAGGCCAATCATGCGACAATCGCGCCCATTGACGCCCATCAGCCGCCCCATCACGGCGGTGCAAGCGGTGCCCCCCCCTGTGCCGCTCGAAGCGGAGACCTATCGCCCCCGTGGCGCCTTGGCCGCTGTGTTGCTGGTGGCCCCCACCTTGGTGGCCTTGGGGCTGATCTTCGTCGTGCTGGTGTTGCACGCTTCACCCGCGACCGAGCAAGAACTCTTGGCCATTGGTGGCGGGGCATTGCTGATCTGGCTGATCGTGGTGGTGCTGGCGGGGCGCATCCTCTTCAGCACGGTGCAGGCTTCCCTCGATGGGATCGAGGTGCATACGGTGCGGGGCGAGCGCATCCTTTTGCGCTGGAAGTTGATCGAAGATATCAGCCGCCGCTTCGGTTTGCTACGCTTGCGGTCGAGTGATGGCAAAGATGTCATCTTGCTGGAAAGCGGCTTGACCAACGGGCAACAGTTGCTGCGTCAAATCTTGCTGCGCGTCTCACCGACGGTGCTCAACCCGACCCTGCAAGAGGAACTGAAGGTGCTGGGTGGCACCCTGCTGGACCCTGTGGCGACGCATACGCTGGCCATCGCGCCAGTCTGGCCGGGGGTGGGCGGCTTGTTCGTGCTGGGGGGTGTCGGCTTGCTCGCCTGGGGGGCTGTGGCCGCCGGGCCATCGATGCTTATTCTGGGCAGTGTGCTCGTGGTGCTCGGCGCGGCGGCGGTGGCGCTCAGTCGGCAACGCCTGCTGGTCAACAGTCAAGAAATCACGTTGCTCGCCCCGCTGGGACAGCCGCACACGCTGTTGTGGGCCGAGATTACGCTCATCGAGACGTTGCCGCTGGGGCTGATGATGCGGCTGCGTGGCGCGGGCGATCTTAGCATGACCTTTCTGGGGCCGTTCTTCTTGCCACCGCTGCGGGCCGAACATCTGCGCGCGGAATTTGACGCACAACTGGATCAACGTGGCGTGATGACGTATCGCCGCTGGCGCTTGGGGTGATGTTCGCTGCCCAATGCGGCCCGCAAATGCGCCCACCTTGGGTTGCCCACCTGCCCGGTCATGCGCACGTGTCAATTGCGCCTGGGGGGTCCGCTACTACTGGAGGCATAGGCTAGCATGCTGGATGGCACACGATGGCGCACATGGTTCATGCAGACCACGCCAGACCTCGCGCCCGATCAAGCGCGCTTGGTGCGCCTAGCCGCCGCGCCACGACTGACGTGGCTTGATGGCGCGATGGCGGTGGCGCTGCTGGCCGAAATTGGCCTGCATCTGGTCGCGGCGCGGCTGGCGGCGGGCTGGTGGACTGCGGCGGCCACCGATGCGGTGCTGGTGGTGCTGCTGGCAGGGGTGGCTTGGTGGGCGCGGGGCGCGCGTCCGTTGGTGCTGCGCCTGCTTGCCTTTGGGCTGGCGGCGGGGATCGCGGAACTTTTCACCGACTTCGCGGGCGAAGGGGTGAGTTCGTTGCATTACCCTACCCACGAGCCGATGGTGTGGGCGTCGCCGCTTTATATGCCCTTTTCTTGGATGATCGTGCTGGCGGTGTTGGGCTATGGGGCGTGGCGCTTGGCGGCGCGCGTGGGCCTGGTGCGCGCGACGGTCGTGGCGGGGCTGGCGGGGGCAGCCGTGATTCCCTTTTACGAAGAAATGGCGTATCATGCGGGGTGGTGGCGCTATGCATCCGTTCGACCACTCGGCCATACTCCTGCTTATGTGTTGCTGTTTGAGGGATTGGTGGTGGCAACGCTGCCCTGGTTGCTGGGGCAGGTGGAACGGCGCCCCTTCGCGCAGGTGCTGGCACGGGGCGTGTTGCTGGGCGCGTGGATGCCCGTGGCCGCGCTGCTGGCCTGGGGTGTGCTGGGACGCTGAAAGCGAGGTATGGAGCAGATGGGG
>JACDGC010000554.1:531-3532 GCA_013815535.1 Ktedonobacterales bacterium | reverse complement strand
CCCATGCTGTAAAAGCGCTTTGCCGCAGGAGGAAAGCAATGAATCCACAACTACACGGTAAACATGTGGCCATCCTTGCCACCGATGGCTTCGAGGAAGCCGAACTGACTGAGCCGAAACGGGCCTTGCAAGCAGCAGGCGTGACCGGCGAGGTCATTGCCCCCCATCCTGGCACCATCCAGGGGTTTCGCCATGACGAAAAGAGCCTCACCGTCCCGGTAGATCGCACCCTGGTTGATGTGCAGCCTGGCGATTATGACGCATTGGTCCTGCCTGGTGGCACGCTGAACGCCGACTCCATGCGGACAGTGCCCGAGGCGCAAAGCTTCATCAAAGAGATGGATGGCGCGAAAAAGCCGCTGGCCGTCATCTGACATGCGCCGTGGGAGCTCGTCTCGGCGGATCTGGTGCGGGGGCGCACACTGACGAGTTGGCCTTCACTGCAAACCGACATCGCCAACGCGGGGGGCACATGGGTCGATCGCGAAGTGGTGGTGGATGGCAACCTCGTCACCAGCCGCAAGCCCGACGACATTCCAGCCTTCAACCGCGAATTCCTGGCGTTGCTGGCCAAACAGCCCACCGCCTCTCACTCCTAAAGAAAATGCGTGTGCATTGATGCTTCACAGTGGTGAGGCACTGCGGCGCCGGGATCATCGTTTGGTGATCTCGGCGCCGCTCTTGGTGGGGGTGGGCACGCGGTCTGGTGCCAGGCATCGGCGTGCTGGGGCTGTTTCCGCCCTGGCGCGGCTGGAACAGGGACTAGGCCGCCAATTTTGCTTTTTCGGCAGGGGCAGATGGCGGCGCGGCGTTTTGGCCCAGCGCCATTGGCTTGGCCTCACGATACGTCCAGCGGAACACCTGAGCGGCCTCGCGTAACTCTTGGGAGATTTCCTCAATGGATTTGGTTGCTTGCGTCATTTCCGCCACGCGTGACGTCACTTCCATCGTGGTCGCGGCCACTTCCTCTGCCACGGCACCGTGCTCCTCACTGACGTTGGTGACAGTTTGGATGATGGAGTTGACGTGGTCGATGGTGGTGCCGATGGCGGTGACATCCTGTTGCGCCTGGGCGACACGGCTGCTGGTGATGCCGACTTCTTCCACGCTCGCGGCCATCGCACCAATGGTTTCCTGCGTTGCTTGCTGCGTTTCATTGATGATCACGGCGATTTCTTTGGTGGCCTGAGCCGAGCGTTCGGCTAATTTGCGCACCTCTTCGGCCACGACGGCGAAGCCACGCCCATGCTCACCTGCCCGTGCAGCTTCAATCGCGGCATTCAGCGCCAGCAAATTGGTCTGATCAGCGATTTCATCAATCGTTTGGATGATCTTGCCGATTTGCGCTGAGCGCTCGCCAGCCTCTTGGATTTTGTCGGAAGTAAAGGTGATTCGTTCACCCAAGGCAGACATCGCCGTCATGGTGTGCGTGGTGGACGTGCTGAGTGCCTCGCTGCGGGTGGCGAGTGATTGGGTCGCTTGGGTGGCATTGGCGAGTTGCTCGTTTTGCTCTTGCGCGCCTTGCGCGACCTGCTGAATGGCCTGATCAACCTGCATCATTGCCTGGCTGGTTTGTTGTGCCGTCCCCAGGATGTGATAGGTCGTTTCGACCATCTGCGCACTCATCTTGGTCACACGGCCTACCAGGCTGCGTAACTTTGACAGAGAACCATCCAGGGTGATCACGAGCGTGCCGATGGCATCCTTCCCGCCACGCGCCTCCACGAGATCAGGGATCTCAGTCAGTTCGCCTTGCGCCATTTTTTGGATGACCTGGAGGATCTGTTCCAGGGGGCGCTGGACCATCTGCGAGAGGATCCGGCCCAGCGTGGCGGCCAAAACGATGGCGACCAAGATGCTGGCGATGATGACCACGAGCATCGTCGAGTAGGTCTTTTCAATGGCAGCGGTGGCGGCGGTCACATCTTGATTTTGAAATGTTTGCAGATTCTCGACAGCGACACGGATGTCATCGGTTTCCTTGTCCCATCTGTTCGTGATGATATCGGCCACTTGATGCTTTTGGGCCAAAGTGCCACGTTCGACGAGTGGCAGCATATTTTGCAGTGTCGCGTGCCAGGCTGCGAAAGCTTGGTCATACTGGGCCAGCAATGCTTGAATGGCGGGCCGGTGGCGGCGGCCACTGAAAGATTGGTAGGTTTGAGTCAAGGCATCAATGTCATCGCGGGTATTGTTGGCATAATCTCGCGCTCCTTGCGGATCGCCTGCCAAGGCCGCGCCATCCATGTCGGAACGCGTTTCCTGAATCAAAGCACGCATCGTTGCGAGGTCGGATAATGCTGGCAGCATCTGCTGCGTCACCGTGTGTGAACTGTTGCGAACTTGATTCATGGCAAAGGCGCCAAAGCCGCCAACCAGCACCACCATCAGGGTGATGAAGAAAAATGCCGCCGTGAACTTCACTGGAAACGCGATATCGTTGAGCCGGGAACGACGCGAAGATGCTGTCATATGAGGCTTCCTTTTTGCTGTGGTTCATTGATCTAATCGTCAACTCTGGCATCTGCACGAGGGATTCTGACCAAGCTCAATCGCCAGCCCATCATTGGACGCAGGAAAAGACCCCCTGAGGGCGTATTGCCTTGCCGGGGGACGTTTGTTGCGAAAGCTGGTGTGACTTTGTTTTTTGATCGCTTTGCTGCCCGTTGCCTTGCGGGGGCAATTGTGGCGCGATACAATGGTGGGGGAATCATCCCCATCCTTCCACATTCATCCAATCTTCATCAGCATGCGGCACCCAAGGGCTGCGTGTCGCAGAAACGGAATCGTACCATGATGACCTATGACGCTTATCTGGAGATCTTTCCAGATGGCACGGTGCTGGCGCAGGTGCTGGAGTTGCCTGGTTGCATGGCGCGCGGGACCGATGAGGCCACCGCGCTCAATTCTTTGCGCATCGCGGTGCCGGATTATTTCCGCTGGCTCAGCATGCAAGATGCAGACACCCCCACGATGTCGGGCGAAGTCGAACTGGTGGTGC
>JACDGC010000554.1:0-521 GCA_013815535.1 Ktedonobacterales bacterium | reverse complement strand
ATGCAAGGGTTGCACGAGGTGCGCGCTTTTTTCGCGCCAGATGCCGCCCCCCTCAGCGAAGACGACCTCGGCTGGCTGTTGGCGTTGATGAGTTACGCGCACATCGACCTGATGCGCTTCGCGGGTTCGTTGACGGCGGACGTGTTGGCCTGGCAGCCAAACGCCGAGACGTGGACCATCAGCCATCTCATTGATTATCTGGCCCAGCAAGAAATCTGGCTGGCGACGCGGCTGGATGAGACGCCACAAGTACCAGTCGTGACAGAAATCCCTGGCGACAGCGTGCCGCGTTATGATAAAATTCACGAACAAGCGATGGTGCGCTACAGTGGGGCCAGCCCCGAGCAACGCGCCCTCATTCGCGACCACACGGGCGAGCGCTGGTCGCTGCGCAAGATGATGCGGCGTTCCATCGAGCAAGAGCGCAGCCGCACCGAGCAAGTGGCCGTCACCGTAGCAAATTACCAAACGCGATAAGAGGTGGGAGGTGGCGCGGTGGAACTCTTCGCGCAACCCTTGAA
>JACDGC010000553.1 GCA_013815535.1 Ktedonobacterales bacterium | reverse complement strand
GCTATCTGGCCATGCAAGCACGTCGCTTCACGATTTTGCCTGAGCATCGCACGCGCCTCTTCGCGGTGTATGTGCGGGCCTTTTGCAATGGGGCTTTCGACGAAGCAATGGAGCATGGCGAGGGGGAGTAGGGTAGGTGCAACGGTGAAGGGAGGCGGCAACGAATTGCCGCCTCCCTTTTATGATGGATTGTGCGCGACTATGGCACGGTTGGGTCTTGATTGTCGGGAATCCAAGCAATATCTTGGCCTGGGTCATTACCCCCTTGACCATTATTGCAGCCCCAACCCATACACTGCCAGGAGTCAAAGATCTTGTTCTTGGCTGGATCGCCAAAACAATTCAATGTCTCATTTGGATGCACCGTCTGCTCTTTGCCAGGCTTGGTGCAAAACGAAAACTCGGTTGAAAGGGCATCTGGCACACGGTCTAGTTTTGATGGGTTGCAAGCGCTCTTGGGGTCATTGACATCCTGACCATTCCAAGGTGCCAAACCCGTGTGACAATTCAATACGGCACGATGTAAACCCTGAGGCACGGCAAAGTAGCCACCAGGCGCTGGCGGAGAGAAACGACTGGGCAACGGCCCAGGCATTCCCATACGATTAATGGCAAATGCCATCACATCATGAAAGATGTAACCAGCACCAGCGATACCGATGACCTCGTTTCCAGCGGAGGAGTTATCGTTATTGCCAGCCCATACGCCCAGAGCTAACCACGGGGTATACCCCATTGTCACAATGTCACGTTTAGAGTCGGACGTACCAGTTTTGGCGGCTACATCACGCCCAGGGAAGTGGAGCGGGTTGCTTCTACCAAAGTCGGTAGTTCTGGCACTGTTGTTAGTTAGGATACTCGTCAACATATACGCTGACTGTGGACTGATAGCTTGATACCCCTTCGGCTGTGCAACGTATGGAAATAAAACCTGCCCTTTGTGATCATACACAGGTGAGCCATCAGGTTGAGTAACCTGCAAGATCGTGCGCGGATTCTGGTGGTAGCCATTATCAGCAAAGGTGCCATACGCACTCGTCAACTGTAAGAGTGGCACAGGCAAGGTGCCGATGGCCGCCGAAGGACCGACCTGGAGCGGATCGAGCTTTTTACTGCTGATACCAAGCCGCCGGGCCATCGTGATCATGGGTGCAGGATCCGTCGCACTGGCACGCATCCCCGTGAATGAGAGCGACAACTCAGCAGGAGTATTGAGCGAATTGCCTAGTAAATAGGTGATGGGTTGTGGCCCAGCCCAATTGGAACCAGAATAGTTATGCGCCAGGTAATGCTTCGGGCACAAGAAGTCGTCGGCGCTCCCATTTTCGGTACTGGCTTCCGCAGGGAAACAGGTTGGCTGATCAGCCGCAATCGTCCCAGGATTCCACCCCATTTCAAAAGCCGTGGCGTAGGAGATCGGCTTGAATGACGAACCCATGGAACGCTGCTCTGAGAGCGTGACATTATAGGGGCCGCCATCCAAGGCAATATTCCCTTTGCCATAATAATCAACGCCACCCACCATGGCTAGGATATCCCCATTGCGTGGATCGATGGCGGTGAGAGCACCATTATTCAGGTTCGTATCTTTATTGTTGAGTGGTGTTTCCCAACACCAGTTTTGGTTGTCCGCAAACGGATTTTCGCTGATGCTATGGAACGGTCCTTTTGCAGGGTCGGGGTGGGCAAAATTCGTCTTACAGTACCAATAATCTTGGAAATCTTGCGTGATGTCACGGCGAGTCAGGTAATCAGCATACTGCTGTAATCCGACATCGGATATCCAGTCACCCTCTATTTTAGGATTATAGTTGTCTGCGTCTAACTTCCCAGTTGCCACATCAATATGTAAGCGTGCGAGGTTTTTATCGCTGACCGTCTTGCCGTAGTCGAGGGTCGTGTAGACGTTCCAACCAGCGGTCGCAAAGCCCTCGCGACCATCCACGAAGTATTTTGAAAGTTGTTGGATGACGTACTCGACGAAGTAGGGAGCCAGTTCTTGGATGCCACCAGTGCCCTGATAGGGGTTGGCGTAGATATGGCGCACATAGTTCTTGGGAGGTGTCACACCTGTCGGCGGATTATCAGGAAAATAGATCTGACCGAGGGTGTAATTGTAGAGATCGTCTTTATTGCTGGGAATCTCTCCACCAGTGCCATCGGGTTTGGTCAAGAAGTTGCCATGCCCGTACTTTTCCATCTGGATCAAGACGCCGTCGCGCTGGCGCTCGGTCGATGTCTTGGGGTTCAGAAATGGATTGTAGGTGTTTGGGTTATTGGGAACGCCTGCCAACAAAGTCGCCTGCCACGGCTCAAGCTGCCACGCTGCCGAGAGCGTGATCATATTATTGTTGATCTTGATGCCCTGATCTTTGGCACATTGCTGGTATTGCGTGACGTACTTTTGATATTTCGGATCAATGGGCTGGTTGAGTCTGATGTCGATGGGCTTGAGATGGAAGTAGGCGATGGCCGCCGCCTCGATGCCGTCGTTGTTGTAGCCATAGGGCACAATATTGAGATACATCGTCAGCACATCTTGGCGCGAATAGATGCGGCTGACGTTGACCGCCAGAATGGCTTCATCAATCTTTCGATCAATGGTACGTTTCGGCCCCAGCACGGCAAGCTTGACAAGCTGCTGGGTAATGGTGCTGCCGCCTTGGGTATCACCCGACTTATTCAGATTGACCGTGATAGCACGCAAGATGCCGACAGGGTCAATGCCGGTGGTCTCACTCCAGAAGTTGTGGTCTTCTGTGTCGATGGTCGCCCATTTGATGACATCGGGCAGTTGGCAGTAATTGAGGTAAAAGCGGTGATCCGAATTTTGCCCCAAGGTCTGATAGAGCAGGGTGCCGTGGCGATCATAGATGCGCGATGAACGCAGGTCTTGGCTGAGACCCAATTGCATGAGGGTGGAGTTATATTTGGCTGAGTCGGCATAGGCATAGCCCACGCCGAAACCGCCACCCAGGATGATGATGAGCGCCACCACTGTCGTGACCGTGGTGATGAACGCACGCTGGCCGGGGGGCATGCCCCCCTCGCGCACGCGGCGGCGACGCTCGATCAGGCGACGTGCCATCGAACGGGAGGCACCATCGCGGTCATTGAGGCTGGCGGGGGGAGAGCCCGCCGCGCGGCGGGGCGCGCGCTCATCGTCGCCATACCCGCGATCTGGTGCGTCATCCCATTCCGCACTGCGACCATAGCCTTCGTCGCGGGGACGCCGGGGGGGGGCACCCGCGCGGTCATCCGCGCCGCGCCGACCAGGGCGCATCGACTCGAAGGTGCCGGTGAAGCCATCGCGCACGCGGCGCATGGCATCGCGAGCGCCACCGCTGCGGCCAGCATCGCGTGGGGCCGCGCCATCCGAGCGTCGGCTGCGCGATGGGGTGGCCGAGCGGTCACCGGCATCGTCATACGAGCGACCACGCGCGGGGGTGTCACCTGACCGAGGCCGCGACGGCGTTCCTGAGCGTTGACCATACTCATCCCCAGCAGGGCGGCGGCCACCGCGTGAGGGGGTGTCG
>JACDGC010000552.1 GCA_013815535.1 Ktedonobacterales bacterium | reverse complement strand
CATCGATCACTCCATCCGCAGATGGGGAATGGGGCCACTCGTGAAGATTGGTGTGATGGCCCTGCAAGGGGACTTCCGCGAACATCTCGTGATGGTGCGGCGGTTAGGCGCGGAAGCGGTGCCCATCCGCCTGCCACGTGAAATGACGGGGCTGGACGGCCTCATCATCCCAGGTGGCGAGAGCACCGTCATCGGCAAGCTGCTGGTCGAGAATGGGCTGGTTGAGCCGGTGCGGACGGCCATCGCGGCTGGCCTGCCCATCTGGGGCACTTGTGCGGGGCTCATCCTCTTGGCGCGGGCCACCGAGAACGCCATGGCGGGGCAACCGCTGCTTGCCACCATGGATATCCGCGTCAATCGGAATGCCTTTGGGGCCCAACGCGAGAGTTTCATCACCAATCTGGCGATCCCAGCCATCGGCCCAATCCCTTTCCGCGCTGTTTTCATTCGCGCGCCCCTCGTGTTGGAAACTGGACCAATGGTAGCAGTGTTGGCCCGCCTGGACGATGGAGCCATCGTCGCGGTGCGCCAGGGGCAATTGCTCGGCAGTGCCTTCCATCCTGAAATCGGCGATGACCCACGCTTTCATCAGTATTTTTTGGATATCGTTCGTGAGAGGAGCGATAGCCCCCACCCATCACCCTAATAATCATCCACTTTGTTGTGGAGGGAGGCAACCACCATGATTCGCCCCGTGCTCTATGTCGATTTGCCGGGCATCATCTACGCGCTGGACCGTCGGGCGCGGTTGGTGGGTCGTCCCATTGCCACCTTCCTCTGTGCCCCCCGCTATGAAGAAACTCGCAGTGGCCTTGCCAATTTGCTTAATACGATGTCCCCCGTCCATGCCACTGCCCGCACCTGGATCTGCGAGGAGCACTGGCGCTTGCTGGGTGTGGCACAGGGCCGCGCTCGCCCCGACACGACCTCGTGGGATCTGGTCTATCTGGCCTCGATGACCGGGGACGAACGCGCGACGCCCAGCGTGCTGCGTGCACTGCTCGAATATGCCGTGAATGCCGCCATGATGCACGGTCAGCAGCGCCTCTTTGCCCAGATTACCGCCGATGATCATGCTCTGGCAATCTTCCATCAAGTCGGCTTTCAGCGCTATGCCGAGGAATTACTCTATGTGCGTGAATCGCCATCCATCGAGGGACTGCCTGAGCCGGAGCGCGGGCTGGGGATGCCCGGCCTGACGCTGCGGCGTTGGCAGCGTGACGATGTGTGGGGGCTGTCGCGCCTGCATGGCACGGTCACGCCGCGCCGCGTGCAGGTGGCCGAGCTGCTGGGCAGCGACGAACTGGCACGCCAGTTCGTCCCGCGCGAGCGCACCTGGCGCATCCCTGGCATCGAGCCACGCGACGAGACGTATGTGCTCGACATGGGTTCGCACCTGGCAGCATGGGTACGGATTCGCCAAAGCTGGGCCGGGTTGCCCCATCAATTATGGCTGATGGTGCATCCCGAGCACGCGGCGGTCGCGCCAGAGGTCATCAGGTTCGCTTTGGGGCGGCTGTGTGAGAATGGTGTATTACCAGGGGCACAACCTTTGCACCAACCGGTCATCTGCCAGATCCGCGATTATGAGGGGGGAGCGATTGATGGTTTACGCCAATCAGGCTTCATCCATACCGATACAAAAGATAGTTTGGTACGCCACCTGACGTTGCGCGCCTTCAGCGACCTGGCCATCCCAGGCGTGGAACAAGGGCGCATCAATTACGGCGTCGAAGGGCTGGGGGCCGTGCGGTCCGCGCCATTTCAACCAACGAGGGAATTAACTGCATGCAACACCAGATCTCGGATGACCTCGACCTCCTCTTGGCCGCGCTCCCGCCACACCTGGCGGCGGCCCTTGCGGCTCAGCCGCAGCACGCGGAGTTGATCGAGGTAGTCATGGACCTTGGGCGGCTGCCCGAGGCGCGCTTCCCAAATGGGGAAGTGATCCTTTCCGAAGATCCCATCAGTGATGACGATATTCACTATGTCATGGCCCGCACAGGCGATTTTGGCGACGACAACCGCGCAGGCATGGAGCGCACCCTGCACCGCATCTCGGCCATTCGCAATCGGCGGGGCAAGGTCATCGGCCTCACCTGCCGCGTCGGGCGTGCGGTGTATGGCACCGTCGCCCTCATTCGCGATGTCGTGGAGCAGGGCCGCTCGCTGCTGATCCTCGGTCGCCCCGGCGTGGGGAAAACCACCATTCTGCGTGAGGTGGCCCGCGTGCTGGCCGATGATCTGGGCAAGCGTGTGGTGATCGTGGACACCAGCAACGAAATCGCGGGGGATGGCGATGTGCCGCACCCCGGCATCGGACGCGCCCGCCGCATGCAGGTCGCTCGCCCTGCCGAGCAGCACGCCGTGATGATCGAAGCCGTGGAAAACCACATGCCCGAGGTCATCATCATCGACGAAATCGGCACCGAGTTGGAAGCCCTGGCGGCGCGCACCATCGCCGAGCGCGGCGTGCAACTGGTGGGCACCGCCCACGGCAACACGCTGGATAACCTGTTGCTCAACCCCACTTTGTCGGATCTGGTGGGCGGCATCAGCAGTGTGACCCTCGGCGACGAGGAAGCCCGCCGCCGTGGCACCCAGAAATCCGTCTTGGAGCGCAAAGCACCCCCGACCTTCGATGTGGTGGTCGAGCAGCAAGAGCGCCAGCGCATCCTCGTGCATGCCGATGTGGCGGGCGCGGTGGATGCCCTGCTGCGCGGTGACACCCCAGTAGCAGAGGAGCGCATCCTTCAGGGCGAGCAGGTGCGGCGCTCGGTGCTGCATGTCGCCTCCACACGCCCCGAATTAGCCGCGCGACCCAGCTTCGGTGGTGCGCGTGGTGAACGGGGACCGGCAGGCGGCAGAGTGACCTCCATCACCGCCGTGCGCGAAAATCTGCCGCCGGTCATCCCCCAAGGGCGCTTGGTGCCAATGCCCGCGCTGAACGAGACGGCAGGTGAAACGGACCCCATCCCCGCCCCCGTGCATCTGCGTAACGCTGATGGCATCTTGCGGCTCTACATCTTTGGCGTGAATCATGAGCGTGTCGGTGAGGTCGCGCAGGAGTTTGGGACGCCCATCCAATTGGTCGAGAATCTGCGCGACGCTGACGCGGTGGTGACGCACCAAAATATCTTTCGCCGCCAAGGTGATCGCCTGGCAGGTGCACAAGACGCGCACATCCCCATCTTTATGATGCGCAATCCCGGGGTGAAACAGTTGCGCGATGTCTTCGCGCACATGTTGGGCACGGCGACGCCCACGGGCGACCTCGTGACCCTGGCGACGGGGGCACGCGATGGGCGACGCGTGAAACGCGACATTCAACTGGGGCAAGAACTCGTTGGCCATGCCCTGCAAGAGGCCGAAGACGCCATCCATCACTTGCTGGCGGGCGTTTCTGCCGACGGCGTGGAACTGACGCCCCAGGGGCCACGCGTCCGCCGCATGCAGCATCTCTTGGCCGAACGCTATAACCTACAATCCAAGAGCTATGGCAAGGAACCACGGCGACGGGTGTATATCTACTCCGC
>JACDGC010000551.1 GCA_013815535.1 Ktedonobacterales bacterium | reverse complement strand
CCCGTAACGCATCCATCTCTGGCGGCGTCCGTCGCGCCGACCGCGCTGAGGAAGAGGAGGGCGGAGAGGCAGCCACCTCTTCTTCCTCATCCGCGAGGGTTACTGAGGGTCCGCCGATGCCTCCGGCCCCGCATCCGCCTGATCCTGCTGAGCACCGCGCCAGAAGGCCCGCCCCGTCTGCGCCATCCCCTTGGCTCGCGCGGCATTGAGACGGGCTTGCTTTTCGGCATGCAAGATCTTGCGATCCATCGCCATCTCCTCATCTTGGAGATCCGCGCTCGATACCCGCGCCTTGCGCTGCTGGCTGAACCCATAGGAGAGTGACGCGAAGGGCAGCACCAACGATACCACGAGCAGCGTCGGCGAAATCGCCGCGTCGGGAGGTTGCCCCACGTAAGCCAACAGCGCTTTATCCGCTGGCGAGGCGACCAGATGGAAACTACGCTCGGACAGCGAGGACCAGATCTCGGCAGCCGAGAGGATGAACAGCGTGAACAGGTTGAAGAGGCCGAAGCCCCATTTCTTCCCCCGCATGGCCGCCGCCGCCGCCACCGAGGAACGCAGCCCCAAACCCGCCGTTGCGGCCCCCGCCGCGTAGAACAGGATCACCCCGACGCCGTGATAGGTGCCCCAATGGTTGGGGGCTTCGATGTTATCGACCCACCCGCGCGAGAAAAGCGACCCCATCAGGTAGCCTTCCGCCACGAGGAGCAGCAACAACAGCAGATTGTTGATGATGAAATTGATGAAGGGCGGCAAGTGATGCGCCGCCTCTTCGTACACGTCTGGCGTCGTCGCCGTTGGCTTGACCGTGGTTGCCATGGTGCCCCCTTGTGTGGATAACTCGGTGGATAACCCAAGGGAACGGCACCATGCCGCCCCTCAGCCTATCAGGTCCCGCTATTTCTTTTGCTTGGCTTTGGCAATCGCATCCGCCGTGCGCTTCTTGGCTTTGTCCTGTTTGGCGACAATGCCGCGTTGGCGTGCCTCGTTACGCCGTTCGTTGTACATCCCGTTCGCTTCCTCGGCGCGCGTGCGGTCGGCATCAGTCGCCTCGCGAATGGCGTAGGCCGAAAAAGAAAGGACTGTGCCGATCTCGATGGTCTTGTTGCCCACCGGGAAGACTTTGCCCGGCTGCGGATACTTGATGGGTTTGCCATCCTCCCCCTTGGCTTTGTGCTCGAAGGGATTAGCGCGCATGGTGGACGAGGAGATGATGACCATCTGCCCCTTGTTGCGCCACTCGGTGAGTTGCGCGTCGGGGGGCAGCCGCTTCATCGCCTCCTCGCTCATCGGGAATTGAAACTGATATTCTTTCTCATCACCGCTGGCTTTGAGGGTGATCACCAACTGCTCGCCCTCGGTCAGTTCCCCGGTCTGGGGGTTGGTGACGGGGGTTTGTTCAATGTGGTGAAGAACCATCTTGCCTAAGGTATCGTTCATGGAGGTGCTCACTTTCTGAGGGTGGTGTGGTGTATGGAGGAAGTGCGAGCGACGGCACAAACATGACAGAGGCAGCGCCCCCACCAGGCCCGCTCTGCTGCTTTAGGAAGTGGTTCATGCGGCGTATCACGTGCCCAACGCGCGAGACGGGCCGTCATCCGCTCGGAAATCGTCAAGATGTGATCAAAGGTGGCCAGCGCCAGGAACGCGGCATCCACACCGGGATGGTCGCGTGCCCGGTAGACCCGTTCAAGCTGGTCACAAAGGGCCAACCACTGCTGAATCTTAGGCGTCATCAAGGGGCACCCCCTCACGTGCGGCACGGTCACGGGCTTCGCGATATGCAGCATTGGCCTGGTCATAAGCGGTCTGCAATGCGGTCAGATCGGCGGAGGAAGCATGGCGTCGTTCAGCAGCGCCCCATTCGTCGAAGATCCGCCGCACGTTGGCGGTGACGGCGCGCAGCACCGCCGGGGTGAGCACCGGAGGGAGCCGAATGCTAGCCATCGTGCACCTTCCCTCCATGGCCCCACACAGCGCATGCGACAAACGAGCAATCACCCGATCCGCCCACCAATCGGGCTGACAGAGGGGGCACACGGCCACCAACCAGCAACCCTCACACAGCCGCCATCCGGGCGCGAAGTCCGACCATTCGTGCGCATCCGGGGCACCGAACAACGTGCCATCAGGCAGGGACGGTTCCACAGCAGGGGGCAGCAGCCAATATTCCACGCCCCAGGGCTTGCCCGAGGTCCACGCCGCCAAGATGACTGCTTGTAAAGGCGGGGGCAGCGACTGACCAAACAAACGAATATCGGCGGGGGATAAATATTTGGCGGCATCCCTGGGAAAAAGCTGCGGACCGCCGTTCCCCGCGCGGAAGCGCAGCGAGAAAGCGCGATACCCCGCGAGTGCGGCATGGGATTGATGCTCGGAGGTAAACTGCTTGGCACGGGCTTGCCCGGCCAGGCGTTGATGCTGGTGGTCCGCGTTCCAGGCGCGGCATTGGTCCGCGCGGTTAATCGCCATGTTGCCACCACTTTCCTGCCAAGCGCTCTTTGCCTTTCGCCTGACCTTTGCGATCCTTGCGCGGGCGGGCAGGAGCCGTCGGAACCACCAGATATGCTGGTTCAGATTGAACGCGGGCAGGAACCGAGCCGTAGACCATCTGGGCAATGCGCGAAAGGTTCGCCGACTTGCGGCACTGATACGAGGAGGGCATCCCATCATCCTTTACGAGGTACAGAACGCCCCCCGGCGGACCAACCACCGAGGGGCAAGGACAATCAGCAAGAAAGAGAAAACGCCACAGCGCTAGGTGTCAGACACCAATGCGGCCAGAAGTGGAAGGATCGCCGTATCGGGCACCCCCGCGAAGTGAGACCACTCATAACGAATAATAGTGAGCGCCATCAGGGCTTGCTCCGCCGTGATAGGAAAATCGCCTGGCACATCAGCCAGCGCGTCCATCGCTTCAACAAAGGCTTGTGCCCATTCGGCCAAGTGATAACACGAAGACGTGAAGCTGACGGTGGACGCCCCCACCGTGACACGCTGCAATGACGGAACCACCACCGCGCAGAGAAAACGTTGCAGGGGACAATCACAGGAATCTTTAGCGGTGCCTACCACCGTCGTGGGAGACATGGCGTCGAGCCACTCCCACACATCCCCCAAGGTCAGAGCGGTCGGGATCATCGGTTGCCTACCTTTCTGGCAATAAAATGGCTCATATGCCACAAGAGCATACGAGCCGAGAGGATAGCAGGGAAGAAGATTACCAAGCGTGTCCAATCATGTCACGAATGGCTTGGTCATAGGTAGGGTCAGCGTGCTTGCCAGAAAGGCGGAAATCCCCCATCCCTGACCCCGTTGACATCGCGGGACGTTGACTGAACGCCGAATGGCTGCCAATGACATGCGCCACCATCGTCTCAGCCTTCCCGACGTTGTAAAGGCCACAATCACACGACCGACGGCCATGCTGCGCTTCGTCGCGTGTGTACGTCACGTGGCGAAGCACCCGCCCCGCCACCAGCACCTGAAATCCGCCAGCATCGAGTATCTGTAATTCTGCCTTAACCCCATGCACATCG
>JACDGC010000550.1 GCA_013815535.1 Ktedonobacterales bacterium | reverse complement strand
AAACGCTGGAGCAAATACGGTAAGGAGCGCGAGAAACGGTGCAGGAATGGTCTCCATGAACATGCCTCCAGACGACGATGTGTCGTCTTTCAGCCTATCACTTCTGCGAAAAGTGCCAAAGTCGAGTGAGGGGTATACCACGCAAAATGTTCTCGCCAAATTGAAGACGCCCAAGGTGCCAGATCGTGAAGTCGATATCCTTACTTCAGATGAGGTCGCTCGTGTGATGCATCTCTTCAATACACACACCGAAATTGGTGCGCGGGATCTCGCTATCTTTGCGCTGCTCATTGATACGGGGATGCGTGCAAGTGAACTGTGTGGTTTGCGAATGAAGCAGCTGCATCTCGACCAAGGATATGCCATTGTCTACGGTAGGTAAAGGAAAGAAAGAGCGTCCGGTCAAGATTGGTGCTCGCGCGGCTAAATCACTGCGCTTCTATTTGACTCATTGGCGTAAACCTTCGCGCGCAAGTGTTGATCATGTGCTGCTGACCGTTGGCCATAAGATTGGTGGTGATTTCGATTTATGGGGTGGCGCTGGGGAACCACTAACGGTCAACGCTTTACAGCGCATCATGCGACACATTGGCAGGCGAGCCGACATTCCTCGGCTTCATCCGCACCTATTGCGGCATACGTTCGCTTGCATGTACTTGATGGAACATCATGATCCTTTTGCCCTAAAAAACCTGCTTGGCCACACGACGCTCACCATGACGTATCGCTATGTCCGTGCGGTAGAGCGATTGATGGTTGTGCAAGGTGGGCAAGCATCTGTGCTTGATTCGCTTGTGCTTCCTCCGCCACCTAAAAAAGATAAAGTCAACAAATGACAACTGAATTTTTCAACTGGGCACGGGGACCGCCTAGAAATGAAGAAAGCGTGTGAGTGCATAGTTTGCCGACTTCCATTCACACGCCAAGCTCACAACCTCAATGCTTTGCCTGTGTTTGTCGCACAGACTCATCAATTTCAAGCCCTGTTTGTCGCAGGGTCAGGAGGCTCTATGTCGATTTTACGCGATCCGTCGCCCGATGTGCAAGCCTTAGCTGCCCGCCTCTCTGCTTACCAGCGCATGCTCTTGGGCAAGGCCGGGATGCCGCGCTGGTTCGCCTTGGCCTATCCGTGGGAACCTGCCCCCGGTCGCCAGGCCCACGAGGCGGCTCGATTGGCCACTCCTGCTCAGGGGTTGCTCACGTCCTCACCGACCTACCTAGGGGCGTATGAACTGACGCCGCTGGGCGAACGGGTCGCCGCCGTCTTCCTGGTGAATCTCTGTCAGGACCAGCAGCGCGCGGAAACCTTGGCGTATGCCCTCACCCCCATGCAGCGCTCGGTGACGTGCCTTGTGGCGACGCTAGGGGTCCTCTTCGCCGCCGAATTGGCCTCGCTCCGTGAGGTCGCCGTCGCTAATGGGTTGGCGAACCCCGAATATGGCGTGCTCGCCGCGCATGGTCCCGCCGATGCCCGCACCTTTACCCTCACCGCGCTCGGTGAGGCGGTGGTCGAGGAACTGCTGCTGGGGGTGCAGCATGACTGAGTGCGTCCATTGTCGCATGGCTCAGCTGAGCGAGACCCAGCGCCGGGTGTTGCTCCGCATCGTTGCCGATGGCTGCGCCACGCTTACCACCTGGGGATCGTCGTGTACCGAACTGGCCTCCTGGGAAGACGGCTTCTTCCCGGCTGAACTGTCCTACGCCTGCGAAGATCTGACGGCGAAGGGCCTCATCGCGGATATTGGCGAGAACTATTTGGCGCTCTACCGCCCCACCCTCGCGGGGGTCCGGTGGGTCATAGCTTGGTTTGAGGCCTTCATTGCCTACCCCCCGCATGAGGGGTGCCTGCATGAGTGACACGCTCGATCCCATCGTGCGCACCTGGATCGCCTTGCTTGATTCTGCCGAGGTGTTGCTGCGCACCGCCGGTGGCCGCGACCCAGGGGCCTTTGACCGGGTGCATATCGCCGTGGATCTGCTGCTCAAACACGAGCACATCCTGACCGCCGCCCAGCGCGAACTCGCTCGCCGCACCGTCTGGCTCCGCGATAATCCTGAGCCTTTGCCTGCTGATACATCCACCTGGGGCCATTGCCACTGCCCCGCCTGTTTGCTCGACGCTCAGCTGGCACGGGCACGCCAACATTACCCCGCCCTGCTCGCCAGGGCCGTCGATATCGCCCTGCCTCAACCCACACCGACCACCCAAGGAGAATTGTTCGCATGATCATTCACATCGCGACCGCTGACAACGCCTTCGTCCTGCCCACTCCCGTCCTCGACGAGTCCGAGCAGGGCTACCACCTGGAAGACCGCATGCAAGTGACGGTCCGCTCCCCCGCCAACGACAAGACGGCTACCGTCGAGTTCCGCCTGGATGAGGGGTCTGATGCCCCCAGCCTCGATCAGGTGGATGCCTGGATCGAGAGCGGCGACCTGCTGCGCGTCGTCTGCTCCGGCGTCACCGCTCGCCCTTTCACCCATCAAGAGGGCAAGCAGTACCGCTCACGTGGCTCCGAGAAGGAGATCAACGGCCAGACGGTGACGCTGGACACCTTGATCATCTTCGCGGGGCAATCCATCGCGCTGGCGTCAGCCCCCTTCGATGCCGAAGAGGAGGTGCGCAAGGCCCGTGGTTCCTACAAGAAAGCGCAGCGCGCCTATCGCCAGCGCTCCAACGCCGAACGTCTGGCCAAGACCAACGCGGGGATGGAAGAACGCATCGCCAAAATGCGCGAAGCCGCCAAGGCCAAAGAAGCTGCTGCTGCGACCCCTGGTGCGGCTCCCGCGACCGATGCCCCCTCTGGTAATGGTCGCCGCCGCTAGTTTTCCTTGGGGGCATGGCACGCTGTGCCCCCTTCATTTTTCTACTAAGGAGCCTTCATGTTTGGACGAAAAGGCCGCCAAGAGGACGGCGTGGCCCTGGCCCTCAAACAACTCGAACAACAAAACGCGGGGTTGGTCCGTCTCGCCCATTTCTTCGCGGGGCTACTGGTGATTGCCACCTCCGTCGCCTCACTCATCGCTCTCGCGGGCGATACGGTGCAAGCGGTGGTGAGCGAGATCCAGCAGCACCCCGACCAGCTGCGGGTGCCGATCCTCGCCTCGATCTGCATCACCTTTTTCCTGGTCCTCGCGATGGATACCGGGATGCTGCTCGCCGCCGGGCAGGTACGCGTCAAGCTCGCTCGCCATGCCAAGGTCGGCACCATGGCCTTTGATCTGGTGATCCTCATCGGCGTCGCCTTGCTGGAAGCCGGGACGTATTGCTACATGTTGTGGCAGTATGAGCCGCCCGCCAACCAACTGGCCGGGACGCTGATTATCGCGCGTGCCCTGGCGGTGCCGCTGCTATCGATGTATTTGGTGATGGCGCGTCCGGTGACGGTGATGCCGGGAGACATCCTGCACCTCGCTTCGCTGGCGTCGGGGACGGGGTTCCTGCACGATGTCGCCGATATCGCCTCGAATAAGATGCTGCCACCAAGGCCACCCAGCGCAAGATGCGGATGTTCGCCGCCGCCTCCCAACTGACTGCCGCAC